>CALDJV010000689.1 GCA_937899305.1 uncultured Cytophagaceae bacterium | reverse complement strand
AAATAACATACCCAAATAATAAAAATATCAAAAAAAACTTTTTACGATAATGAAAAGTAAACAATCAATAAATAGGATCAAGTCCATCCTGCTGAGCCTATGCCTCATTTTGGGGTTCTTGGGCTGTCAAGAAAGAAAATTGGAAGACCTGCAAGCCCCTACTTTTCCTACTACGGGCGAAGTATTTATAGATGATTTTACCGGAGATTTGAATTACGCGGCTTTTGGAGGCTCCGACGTTACTGCCTTCCAAATAGAAACCGAGGAAACGTTCAACAACTCTACCCAATCGATGCGATTTGCAGTACCCGATGCCGATAGTCCCAGTGGTGCTTTTGCCGGGGGAGTATTTTTTAGTGGGAGTGGCCGAGACTTGTCGGGTTACAATGCCCTTACATTTTACATCAAGGCGAGCCAGTCGGCCACCATTGGTGAGGTAGGCTTTGGCAACGATTTGGGCGAAAACAAATATGTAGTAACTCTAGCGAGCTTATCGGTAAATACCAACTGGAAGAAAGTCATCATTCCTATTCCAAATGCTACCCAATTAAACGGAGAAAAGGGCTTGTTTTATTACTCAGCGGGTCCGCAAGACGGCAAGGGCTTTACGTTCTGGATAGATGAAGTAAAGTTTGAAAGTTTGGGTAATATCAGTAGCCCTACTGGAGTCATTTTGAACGGAGAAGACCAAGTAAACAGCAAAGCCGAAACGGGCGATAAAATCAGCATCAGTGGTTTTCAGGCTTCATCTACCTTGCCTACTGGGGTAAAACAAACCGTGAACATATCTAAAAACTATTTTACTTTTAGTTCATCTAACGCCAGTGTGGCCGGGGTAAACGAAGCAGGTGAAGTATCCATTGTGAGTGCAGGTACCACCACCATTACTGCAAGTATTGGCGACAACAAAGCCACAGGGTCAATGGAGATTACGTCGATTGGTGCCCCGGTAGCCCCCACAGTAGCGGCTACGGCTCCCCCGACTCGAGACGCCATTGATGTGGTGTCGCTCTATGGCAATACCTACACCAACCAAACCGTGAATACCTGGAACACCCGCTGGCAGTTTTCCACCACTGATGAGTTTTTTATTGAAGTAGAAGGCAAAGATGTAATACGTTACCGTGACCTCAACTTTGTAGGGATTGAATTCAAAGATCCTACCGTGAATGTGTCGGCCATGAGTACGTTCCATATGGATATTTGGACTCCTGACCCGGTAGTGGCAGGCAGTGAGTTCAAGATCAAGTTGATTGACTTTGGTGCGGATGGCATATTTGGCGGAGACGACGATACCGAACACGAGGTAACGATACCCAGTGCTTCGCTTGCGTCGGAAAACTGGGTAAGTCTGGACATCAAACTGTCTGATTTTACCAACTTGACTTCTCGGTCAAACTTGGCCCAAATGGTACTGTCGGGCAATTTGCCTAATATGTACGTGAGCAATGTGTATTTCTACCGCGAGCCTATCACTCCTCCCGATGGAGCCCCGGTGCCTACTAATGATCCGGGAGATGTGATCTCGGTATTTAGTGATAGCTTTACTGATGTAGTGGGTACCGATTACAATCCCAATTGGGGGCAAGCCACGGTGATGACCCAAACCCCGATTGCGGGTAACAATGCGTTACACTACGCCAGTTTCAACTACCAGGGCATCCAATTGGGCAGTAGCCAGGATGTATCTACTTACCGATCTTTACACCTGGATTACTATTCTACCAATGCCACTACTTTGAATGTTTTCTTGATTAGTTCTGGGCCATCCGAGAAATCCTACAGCCTCACGGTACCCACTTCGGGCTGGAATAGCGTAGACATTCCATTGACTGAGTTTACCGGCACTGGGGTAGATCTGGCCGATATCATTCAATTGAAGTTTGATGGAGGTACCGGAGGCAGCGATATTTACCTGGATAACATTTATTTCTGGAAACTGCCCATCGTTCCTACCGAGGCTGCTCCAGTGCCTACTTATCCGGCGAGCGACGTGCTGTCTATTTTTAGTGATACCTACACCGATTTGGCCGGAACCGATTTTAATCCTAACTGGGGGCAAAATACGGTAGTGACCCAAACCCCGATTGCGGGCAATAACACCTTGCATTATGCCAACTTCAACTATCAGGGAACCCAATTTGCCAGTGCACAGGATGTATCGGGCTACAATTACCTACACCTTGATTTTTATTCAGGGGACGCCACCGGACTGCGGGTGTTTATCATCAGTCCGCCCAACGAGAACCCTTACAGTTTGACTGTCCCCACTACGGCAGGCTGGAACAGTGTGGACATTCCACTGACCTCCTTTCCGGCTCCGGTTGATTTGACGCAAATACTTCAAATGAAGTTCGACCACGATGCACCAGGGGGAGGCGCCACGGGGGCAAATATTTACATAGACAATGTGTTCTTCCGAAAGTAACCCGATCAATTAGTCAATAGTCAATTAGTTTGGCGAAGTGGCGTGTTCGAAAATGGTCAATACCTGCGAAGGCGTCACTTCATAATTCACTTTTCCTTATGAATATTTTGAACATAAAAAATATATTATTCGCAATCACATTTTTAGGGGCTACTATGTTGCTCAGTGGTTGTGACGTAGACGCGGAACAAACCCTGCCCGATAGAAGCTGGGAGTTGGTTTGGAGCGATGAGTTTAACGGAGTAGCCGGAAGTGCGCCCGATGCCACCAAATGGACCTACGATTTGGGTACGGGCGAAAATGGCTGGGGCAATGGAGAGTTCCAGTCTTATACCCGCGATGTGGCCAATGTGTCTCTAGATGGCAACGGCAATTTAATGATTACTGCCATTCGGAATGCAGGGCCAAGTTATACTTCGGCTCGGGTAAAAACCCAGGGATTGTTTGAACAGCAATACGGCAGGATCGAAGCCCGAATAAAAACACCTACTGGACCGGGTATTTGGCCAGCTTTCTGGATGTTGGGCAGCAACATAGACGAAGTAGGCTGGCCCCAATGTGGTGAAATTGACATTATGGAGCAAAGAGGCCAAGAGTCTACCATTACCCACGGAAGCGTACACGGCCCTGGCTATTCGGGAGGCAATGCCGTTACCAAGCCGTACGGCCTGACCGATGGCCGCTTTGATACCGATTTTTATGTGTATGCGGTAGAGTGGGGGCGGACTACATCGATTTTTTTGTCAACGATTTTCTGTACAAAAGGGTGACCCCGGCCGATGTGACTGGCGAGTGGGTATACAACAAGTCTTTTTTCTTGCTGTTCAATGTGGCGGTAGGCGGCACTTTTGTGGGCTTTCCGGTAACGGATACGCCTTTTCCTCAATCGATGTACATCGACTATGTAAAAGTGTATAAGCAGAAATAGTCCATTATTAGACCTGATCGGTTTCCAAAACTGATCAGGTCTAACATCACCCAATTTTAGATTCTAAAAGTTACCCAGCACAGTGGTAAACCAGACTTCTTGTGCCTTAATCATTTTACCAAAAGCAAAAAATAGCACCGCAATGGATACATTACAAAGTATTGTGATGAATGGAGAGGTTTTTTATAAAATCCCAGACGCCCACCTAATGCGTCCATTTTTTATGAGTATTGTAAGTGATTCTAACCACTGGTTATTTGTATCAAGCAATGGAGGCATCAGCGCAGGGAGAAAGAACCCCGAATTGGCCTTGTTTCCCTATTATACCGATGATAAAATAGCCGATACTGCAGAAACAACCGGTAGTAAAACCCTGCTTCGGGTAACCAAAAACGGCCAAACTATTTTGTGGGAACCTTTCTCGATTCGCAGTGAAGGAAGTTTTGAAATTACCCGAAACCTTTACCAAAACCGCTTTGGTAACAAAGTCATTTTTGAAGAAATAAACCACGACTTGGGACTTGGTTTTCAATACGAATGGAACACCAGCAACTTGTATGGTTTTGTGAAGCAATCTCGATTGGTCAACCTTTCTGAGGAAATGCTGGACATCGCTTTGGTAGATGGGCTACAAAACCTGATGCCCTATGGGGTACCCAGTGACTTGCAAACCAAAACCAGTAATTTGGCCAATGCTTACAAACGAACTGAATTGGTGGCTGAAACTGGGTTGGCGTTTTTTGCCCTGAGTGCCATTATTGTAGACAAAGCTGAGCCAAGCGAAGCCCTCAAAACCAATGTGGCCTGGAGTACAGGTTTATCGGCTCCGGTTTACTTATTGTCGTCGTTGCAGTTGCCTCGGTTCCGGCAAGGAGCAAAATTGGTTCAAGAAACCGACATCAAGGGCGAAAAAGGGGCGTATTTCGTGGCGAGCCATTGCACCCTGGAAGCAGGCACATCGCAGGATTGGATGATGGTAGCCAACGTGAACCAAACCCAAGCCGCAGTAGTAGCCTTGAACGAGCAAATTCAAAGTGATGCCCAATTGGCTACGAAGGTGCTTCAGGATGTAAAAGAGGGTACTGAGCGTTTGATGGAACTCAACGCCAGTGCCGATGCCTTGCAGTATACAGCGGATGATTTGAAAGATGCCCGGCATTTTTCAAATGTGCTTTTCAACATTATGAGAGGGGGGATTTTTGATGATAATTACCAAATTGATAAAAAAGATTTCGGCACTTATTTGCAAAAAGCCAACCAAGCAGTTTTTAAGGAAGCTCAAGCGACCCTGAACCAACTACCCGAGGTTTTTTCGGCTTTCGAATTGAAAAACTTGGCCCAACAAGCGAGCAAACCAGACCTGATCCGGTTGGCCACCGAATATTTACCACTGAAATTTAGCCGTAGACATGGTGACCCCAGCCGACCCTGGAATCAATTTTCTATCAATACCAATAGTGAGGTAGATGGTTCTAAAATCTTGGACTACCAGGGAAACTGGCGCGATATATTTCAAAATTGGGAGGCTTTGGTCCACTCTTATCCGGGGTTCATTGAGGGGATGATTTATCGATTTTTGAATGCGTCTACTTTTGATGGTTACAACCCTTACCGAGTGACCAAAGATGGGTTTGACTGGGAAACGATTGAGCCCGACAATCCTTGGTCGTACATTGGTTACTGGGGCGATCATCAGATCATTTACTTGTTGAAGTTTCTGGAGTTTGCCGAACAGCAGAAGTTTGGTACCATCGAAAACCTACTTCATAAAAATGATTTTGTGTACGCGAATGTGCCGTATGAGATCAAGCCTTACGATGACATTGTGAAAAATCCCAAGGATACCATTGTATTTGCCGATGACCAAGAGGAAAAAATACATCAACGTATCCAAACCATTGGGGCCGATGGAGCATTGCTGGTAAATCAAGGTCAGGAAATCCACCGGGTCAATTTTACCGAAAAAATACTGGCGACCTTGCTCAGCAAGTTATCCAACTTTGTACCCGAAGGAGGGATTTGGATGAACACCCAAAGGCCCGAATGGAACGACGCCAACAACGCATTGGTGGGGAATGGAGTCTCAATGGTGACGTTGTATTACCTTCGTAGGTTTCTGAAGTTTTTTCAGTCGATTTTGCAAGACGCCATCGCCCAGGAGATAGCTGTATCCCAGGAGCTCAAGGCCTTCTTTGAGCAAATGTCGGCCATCTTTGAAAAGTACGCTTCGGTGCTGGTGATATCGCTCAACGATGCCACCAGAAAACAAATTACCGATGCCTTGGGAAATACGGCCAGCCAATACCGAAATCAGATTTACCGACAAGGTTTTAGCGGGGAGAAACAAGCCATTGCCACCGATGATTTGGCGGCGTTTATCGCCACTGCCCTTCAGTTTTTAGAGCACTCTATCGAGGCCAACCGACGACCTGATCATTTGTACCACGCTTACAACCTCTTAAGCTACGAGGAAGGGGGCATCAGCATTACCCACTTGAGCGAAATGTTGGAAGGGCAAGTAGCGGTATTGAGTACTGGATACCTGTCGGTTCAACAAAGTTTGGCGGTACTGGATGCACTGCGAAAAAGTGCTTTGTATCGACCCGATCAAAACAGTTATATTTTATATCCTAATAAAGCTTTGCCTGGTTTTTTGCAGAAAAACAACATTCCTCAAGTTCAATTTGAACGATCAAGTTTATTGACAACACTGCTAGAGGCAGGTAATTCTGCTATTGTCGAGAGAGATATCAAAGGCAATTTTCGTTTCAATGGAAATTTTAAAAATGCCCAGGATCTGAAGGAGGCTCTCGAGGTTCTGGACGACCAATACCAGGATTTGGTAGTCACCGAACAGGACTTGGTGTTGGGTATTTTCGAAGATGTGTTCAATCACAAGGCATTCACGGGACGATCTGGTACCTTCTATGGTTACGAAGGCTTGGGGTCAATCTATTGGCATATGGTTTCCAAGCTGTTGTTGGCAGTCAAAGAAACCTGTTTGCAAGCCATTGCTCAAAATGCAGAAGAGCCTATTATACAAGCGCTGGTGGCCCATTATTATCAAATCAACGAAGGCATTGGGGTACACAAATCTCCCCAACTGTATGGTGCATTTCCCATCACTCCTTATTCTCATACGCCCTACGACAAAGGGGCCCAACAACCCGGAATGACCGGACAGGTAAAAGAAGATATTTTAAGCCGCTTTGGCGAATTGGGGGTGTTTGCCCAAGATGGAAAGCTTCATTTTGAGCCTCAAATATTGCGTAAGGCGGAATTTTTATCCCAAGAAAAAGTAGTGGAGCTATTTGATGTACATGGTACAAAACGGACGATCATGGTACCCAAAAATGCCCTGCTTTTTACCAAGTGCAAGGTTCCTGTGATTTACGAGATAGCGGCCGAAGAAGGGATTGAGGTTTTTAACGGACAAGCCACGCCTCGAAAATACGATCAGTTGTTTCTGAACGAAGAAGACACCGCGCATATGTTCCAACGAGACGGAAAGGTAAGCTTGATAAAAGTAAAAGTGAGTGATGAGAAATTGATATAACGCCACGATCATGAATATTTTATATAAGCTATTTATTGGCCTGTTGAGCATCATTACGCTTCAATCTTGTAATACAATGAATCAAAGAAGAAGAAATATAACCGCATCGCAATTGTTGGGCAGCCCCAACTACCCGGCCATTTCGTATGGGGGGTACCGTACCCAAAGCCGTCGGGTACAGCCTACGGTGGCCCAGCTCAAAGAAGACATGAAGATTCTTTCGGCCATGGGCATCAAAATGTTGAGAACCTACAACGTGCATTTGGCGCAAATCAACCACCTCTTGCAAGCCATTGATGAGCTGAACCGAGAGATGCCCCAGTTTGAAATGTATGTGATGTTGGGGGCCTGGATCGATTGTAAAAATGCCTGGACCGGGTTTGAGCCAAATCATGACGAAGAAAGTGAGCGAAATGCAACCGAGATTGCCCGGGCGGTAGAATTGGCCAAAAAATACCCCGGTATCATCAAAATCATTGCAGTGGGCAACGAGGCGATGGTCAAGTGGGCGGCGGCCTACTATGTACAACCGGGCATCATTCTGAAATGGGTCAATCACTTGCAGGATTTGAAGAAAAAAGGAGTACTGTCTAAAGATTTATGGATTACCAGCTCCGATAACTTTGCTTCCTGGGGTGGGGGAGGGAGCGAATACCATGTTCCTGACCTGCAAGCCCTCATCAAAGCGGTGGATTACATTTCTATGCATACTTATCCCATGCATGATACCCACTACAACCCGGTTTTTTGGGGAGTAAACGATGGTGAAGTGAAGAAGTCTAAAAAAGAACAAATCGTATTGGCCATGGAACGCGCACTGCAATACGCCCAAAGCCAATACGAGGCCGTCAAGAAATACATGCAAAGCATTGGAGTAGACAAACCCATTCACATTGGGGAAACTGGGTGGGCGAGCTTTTCTAATGAGCTGTATGGTAGTACCGACTCCAAAGCCACCGACGAGTACAAATCGGGTCTTTTTTACCAAAAGATGCGGGCCTGGACCAATCAAAAGGGCATTGCCTGCTTTTATTTCGAAGCCTTTGACGAAAGCTGGAAGGACGCGTCTAATCCGGGTGGATCGGAAAACCATTTTGGGCTGTTTACCCTAGATGGAAAAGCCAAATGGGCAGTATGGAACTTGGTCGATCAGGGAAAAATGAAAGGGCTTACCCGAGACGGAAACCCGATTAAAAAAACCTACGATGGTGACTTTCAAAAGCTTTTGAACGAAGTAGAAACGCCTCCCCACAAGGCCTTAGAAAAAATAGGAGACTAATCATGACAACACACTCAACTCCAATATTACTTGATAAAACAAACTTGAGTATTGTACTCTTGATGGTATTGAGCCTACTGATGATGAATTGCCAATCTGAAAAAAGGAATGAAGACAACGCCAGCCAAAAAGCGGCGGACACTACAGAAACGCCTAAAAAAATGACGGTAGCCATATACGAAACGTCGGCCAAGGGCCACCAACTTAGTCAATTGGTGGAGGACACCAATGCTTCGGACAGTGCGATTGAAATCAAGCTAAAACCGGAGGAAAAGTTTCAAAAAATCACTGGATTTGGCGGCGCCTTTACCGAGAGTTCGGCCTATTTGCTGAACAAGCTGGGCAAGGCAAACCGGGAAAAAATCCTGAAGGCTTATTTCAGCCGCGAAGGAGCCAATTATTCGCTGACCCGTACCCACATCAATTCCTGTGATTTTTCTTTGAGTAATTATTCTTATGCACCCACTGCAGGCGATGTAGCATTGAAAGATTTCAGCATCAAAGAAGATTTGGACGATTTGATTCCGATGATCAAAGCGGCCCAGAAAATATCGCCCGAGGGTTTCAAAATCATTGCGTCGCCCTGGACGGCACCTCCCTGGATGAAAGACAATAACAAATGGGTAGGAGGGAAGCTGCAGCCCAAGTACCGTGATGCCTGGGCTTTGTTTTTCTCAAAATACTTGACCGAATACAAAAAACAAGGCATTGAGATGTGGGGCATTACCGTAGAAAACGAACCCCACGGCAATGGCAACAACTGGGAAAGCATGTTGTTTTCGCCTAAAGAAATGACCGATTTTGTGCAGGATTTTCTTGGGCCAAAATTGGAAAAAGACGGCTACGGGGACATCAAGATATTGGGCTATGACCAAAACCGGGCGGGCCTGAAAGAGTGGGTAGATGAAATGTTTCGAGACGAAAAGTCTTCTAAATATTTCCACGGAACGGCCATTCATTGGTACGAAAGCACCTACGATTATTTTCCCAAGGCATTGCAATATGCCCACAAAAAAGCCCCCGATAAATACCTGATTCAGACCGAAGCTTGCGTAGATGCCGAAGTACCCAAGTGGAAAGACGACGCCTGGTATTGGACCAAGGAGGCTACCGATTGGGGTTGGGATTGGGCCAGCAAAGAAGAAAAATACCTGCATCCCAAGTATGTGCCTACTTATCGTTATGCCCGAGACATCATTGGGTGCCTCAACAACCACGTAGACGGCTGGATTGATTGGAACATGGTGCTGGACAAAAAGGGTGGACCCAACTGGTTTAAAAACTGGTGTGTGGCTCCAGTCATTGTCGATCCGGAAAACGATGAGGTCTATTTCACCCCTTTGTATTACGTGATGGCTCACTTTAGCAAATTCATTCGCCCCGGAGCAGTACGCATTGGCTTCGATAACCCCGACCAGAAATTAATGGTGACCGCAGCCCAAAATCCGGATGGTTCCATTGCAGTAGTGGTGTTGAACCAAGCCCCAGAAGCCAAACGCCTTCGCTTGCAACTGGGAACCCAACAGGTAAAAGTGCGCATAGATGCCAAAGCAATACAGACTCTGGTCCTCAAGTCTTAGTAACTAGCTTTTGGTAGTGATTTTATTTGAAAAATTTACAAGAAATACAGTTATGAATGCGCCAGCCAGATTCGGCATTTAGTCTGTCAGCGTTAAGAACTTGAGTAATGAAGCCGTTAAAAA
>CALDJV010000688.1 GCA_937899305.1 uncultured Cytophagaceae bacterium | reverse complement strand
TTAAGCTGGAAATCAGTACCAACAGTGGAAGTTCCTGGACTCAAGTTTTTACTAAATCAGGTAATCAAGGGAATAACTGGTTGGGTGAATCTATTGACCTCAATGCCTACAAAGGAAGCAATGTATCTTTCCGTTTTACAGTCACTACCGGAAATGGTTCTCAAGGGTGGCAAAGCGACATTGCCATTGATAACGTAAGCGTAGAGGCAGGTAGTACTACCCCCCCTGTCACTTATTGTGCTTCTAAGGGGAACAATGTCAACGATGAGTACATCAGTCGGGTACAATTTGGTAGTATTGACAATACCACTGGGGCCAATGCAGGTTATGGCGATTTTACCGCACAAACTACTACTATCAATGCGGGATCAAGTGCTACCATTACCATTACTCCTACCTGGACAGGCACAGTATACAATGAAGCTTACAGTGTGTGGATAGATTTCAACCGAGATGGTGATTTTACCGACGCAGGAGAACAAGTGTTTACTCAAACAGCCACTCAAAGCTCTTCAGTATCGGGTACCATTACCATTCCTGCTTCGGTGGCAGCGGGTAGTACTCGAATGAGAGTCTCGATGAAATACAATGGCATTCCTACTTCTTGTGAGACTTTTACCTATGGGGAGGTGGAAGATTATACCATAAATATTACCACTGCTGGTACGTCTGCTTTTGCTAACGAAGCAGAACAGCCATCAGTAAGCTTAAAAGAAGTTGTGGTGGCTCCTAATCCAGCCCATAAAGTAGTTACAGTGAAGGCAAAAGCCGAAGACCATACTTTGGTTCGTTTTGCCTTGATTGACATTAATGGAACGAGTCTGCAAAACAAAAAGTCGCAAGCCCAAAATGGAGTGGCTACTCAAACTTTTGAAGTAAGCCAATTGCCTAAAGGGGTGTACTTGATAAAAGTGCGTACCAATAATGCACAAAAAGTGAAAAGAGTGATTGTAAAATAATGGTTGGCAAAACGCTGACAAAAATAGACGAGGCCAACCCAATGGGTTGGCCTCGTTTTTTATATAACAAAAAACCTCTTTTCAAAAATGAAAAGAGGTGGTGTAAAGGCGTATGAATCATGCCTATAGAAGGATTATTTCACCCTTAATCGGCGTTCTTCCAATACTTCTTTGTATTTGGTGTATTTTTTCTCAAAGGCCTCAAAATCGCTTTCACTGGTCATATCCTTGATTGTTTTTAAAGCCAGATCGCCGTAATTGTCTAAACCCATCTCGAGGGCGCGCATTGCATATGCCTTTTGTAGCCCTAAATCGTATGGATTCCTTCTCACTGCATTGGTCACGGTGAGATAAGCTTTCTCGGTATTTTTTTTGGCTTTTTTATAAAAATCAGCAACCCCAAGCACGACCTCTTCAGAAAAAGGAGCAGCCAACAATGCCTGTTTGAAGTATTTTTCAGCTTTGTTGTGGTCACCAATGCGGTACCAGGCCATTCCTAGAAAATAGGGTTTTTTGTTGCGATGCAACTTTCCCAGGTTCAATTGCTCTATGACATTGAGTATCAGGTCATTTTTTTCCTGGGCATTGATCAGACGCAAATAAGCATGGTTAATCTCCCCTTTGACATAATCGGTGAGTTCTCGTACTTGGAGTGTTTTATAGATTTCGTCTGCCCTTTGAACGTTTCCTTTATCTAAATAATGATTGATGAGATCTGCCGCAGCCCAGGTTTTGTAATTGGGGCTTTGGATTGAGTTGAAAGTACTCGATATATTCTCATCGTTCAAGAAGCGATGGCGATAATGAATCAGGGTAAACTTTTGTTCATCAGTATTGAGGGCAATGGTATCACTAAAAGCGGTCATCACTTTGCCCGCTAGCATAAGCGCGATACTGTCTTTTTTCTTGGCAAGCCCTCGTTTTTGATCATTTTTAGCTTTGAGTTGCTGCCATAATTTAGCGGCTTCTTTGATATCCCCCTTCTCACTTAAAGCAATTCCCCGATAAATATCTGCTTGAGTATTTTTGAGTCTTTTGGCTGTTTCGAGGTATGAAATGGCCGTTTGGTAGGCACCCTGTTCCAATAGCCATAGGCCCAACACTACATTATAATAACCATTGGTTTTGGTAGAGGGAGTCGCCGATAAAATTTCTATTCCCTTGGATACATTTCCGCCATAATATTGGAAACAAGCTCGCACATATTGCAGGAAATAGGTGAAATCTCGGTTAGATTTATTTTGCTCTATTTTGCGTACTTCCTTTACCAGTATGCTATCAATGGCATTATTGTCTCGTTTTCCGGTTCTGTTGAGTAGATAATTATAGATATAAGTAAACTTTTTATTGTCTAATACTGGATTTACCTTCAGGCTATCGTCCAGAGGTTGCTGATAAGATGCTTTATAAATATTATAAAGTGCCAAACGGTTTGCCTTGGTCACAATATCCTGATGAGTGCCTTGCTCTTTTTCGTTGAGTTTTTTAGGATCAAAGTTCTTAGACTTATTGGCCGCTAAATAGGCCAAAAGGTTATTGGTGGGTATGGTAGAGTTTCCAGCCAATGCTTCGGCTTTTTCAAAATAGTAAATCGTAGAATCCTTGATCTCGGTACGGCTATAAGCCAAAGCCAGGTTGTTGTGTAGCTCCATGCTTTCTGGAAACTTTTGCACCCCTTTATGTAAAGTCAAGATGGCTTCTTCGTTCCTTTCGTTGTTAGTATATACCTCAGCCAAACGGGCATAGGCATAAGGCGTAGGAGATATAAAAAGTGCTTTTTGAAAATGGTCAATACTTTTCGAGGGGTCTATTTTATTTCTTTCAAGGCTTGCCAGTGCATATTGAGGCTGATAGGCATACATAAAATAGTTGGTAGCCATTTTATTGTATGCTTTCATAAGTCGTGTGTCATTGTGGGCTTGGAAGGTTTCAGCTAAATTACTGTAATGTCCTGCGAGTAACTGCGAACGTTGGATTTGTTGGGCGGCCGAATAAAAGCCAAAAATAAAGACCAAACCTATAATTCGAAGCATAGGATGGGGAATGATTTCACCCTGATAAGCGATCTTGGTTACATCTACTTTACGACCCATATGGACAGCTAAGTTTACATATACATAAACCACAAAGCCCACTCCATACCCGATATGACTATACAAAATAACATCTCGCAACACAGAGTTGATACCGTCGTTTCCAGTGCTTTGATAAAATGCCAAGGTGGCAAATGCAATGATCCCCATAGATAAGTACAGCAACCCTCCCTGAGGAGCAAAAGTAATCAATTTGCGGATGGTAACCCCTCGCAAGCGGAACCCCCAGATTCCTAAAATGGCCGATATGGCCAGTAACCAATGCAAATCAATGTAAAATATGTCAATCTCGAAATCACCACTGTCTTTGAGGTAAATCAATAGCAAATTGCCTAAATAAATCAATGAAACAATTCCAAAGTGAATTCGGTTGGTCGGATTGCCAGGATTATACTTGGTAATGACATGGAAAAAACCATACAACACATCATGGGCCACCATGGTTATAAAAATCATCGTGAGAAGAATAGGGAAAATCCAGCCAAAACTAGTGAGGAAGAGTACGGGATGTTTTACGGGGGAGTTTGCACCAATCCAAATGGCAAGCCCTGCCGTGATGGCTATGAATGCAAATAAGCGAGGCAAAAGGCCTAAATGTTTGCCAAAAGACTGAAAGTAGTAGCTCGTGACTCCGTACAAAGCAATGATGATGACAAGTAGGGTACTTTCTCCAATACCCATCTCGAGGTAACCAAAGCCGGTCCAAGCCAAAAACAACATAAACAGCGCCATGCCCAGGCCATACCATAACCTTTTCAGGCTACTAATCACAGTTAAAAGCACACACATGGCCAACAAAATAAACCCACCATATATATAGCGAACCATCAAATTAATGGGTTTGTCTACAGTCTCAAAGCTCTCTTTTACCACGTAAGATGGCCCCTCGAGTGGTATTTCAAAGATTCCTTTTTTATAACTATTGATTTTTACCCTGACAATGTCAAGTTCAGTGTTTACTTTCCAATTATGGATTCCCTGAGAACCTTGCAAGTAAGCATATAGAAACCAACTCAACGCTCCTAAAAAGGCCACCAATAGAATTGTATATAAAAAACGAGGCGTTTTGTTCCATTCCCGCCAAAAAATCAAGTTCTCCATGTGTTTGTTTTCGTGATAAATGTTCGTTTGATTTAGTGTTCCTCAGAGTATACAAATCCAGCAAGGTTCACTAGAGCATTTTTCTCACTGTGGTCAATTTGCTTTGTGAAATATGTATATTGTTTAAGTGTTATTTAAAACGATCATCATACAATATCTGTAGAATGTCGTAGATTCTCAGATTTCTGAAAATGAAGGTATTATGGTTTGATTGAGCTGCTACTGACATTACTCAAATCCAAAGATGATCAACTAAAAAATGAGATACTATTCATTTTTCAGCACTTTGGGTACCAATACATGATCTTGGTCTGCTTCAGGAGCCAGTTTCAATGCCTTGTCTTTATTGAGTACATTGTTGACCTGATCGGGTCTAAAACTATTCGTTTCACCAGACATAAACCGTAATGGTTCTACTCCAGTCGTATCTAGTTCTTTGAGCTTTTCTACCCAACCCAAAATTTGATTCAAATCACCAAGCATGGCCTTTTCTTCGGTTTCATCAAAGGTTAATCTGGCCAAATGAGCTATTTTGTGAAGGGTCTGCCGATCTATGGTTGGCAATTGGTCGGGGAGTTTGGTGTCTTTTGAGTTCATTTTCTATAACAGTAAAAGTTTGTTTTTTGAGTGTTGGTAGGTCATCCATTGTCAGACCAGTAGTGTCAATAGGAGCATGTACGATGGCTTCGCCGCGATGCCATTGAGGGAGTTGATCGTTACCCGAGATAATCCAGTTATACGGTAATGTAACCGGAACTACGGGGATTTGCTTTTCGATGGCAATTCTAAATGCACCATCCTTAAACCTTTGTAACTTAGGAGCTTTTTTAGATCGAGTACCCTCGGGATACATCAAAATACTATAGCCTTGATCTATGCGTGCCAAGGCTTTTTTCATGGCTTGGTAAGATTGGGTTTTGCTTATTCTGTTTACCGGGATATGTAAGCGAGAAAACATAAAGCCAAAAAGAGGGACTTTATTCAGTTCGGCTTTACCCATAAATGAGTATGGTCCCCTTACGACCAATCCCATGGCAATGATATCTATCATAGAAGTATGGTTGGCACAATACACATAAGACTGCTGAGAAGCAGGTTTATGCTCATAGGTGACTTTGTATGGAATACAACCACCCACGAAAAAACATTGGGCCCAAAAACGATTCAATGGTTTGATAAGACGTCGCCAAGGTTTTACCACGATAATGAGTAAAAACAAAGGGAATAAGAACAAAAAAGGGAGTATAAAACATAAGAGAAGCCAAACTCCATATAATTTTCTTAACCACTGCATTCTATATTTAAATCTTTTGTTGAGCGTATATTCTTATTTGCGGTAGTATTTGAACCTGTAAAAATATAAATTTCGGTTCTTCTAACCAATTATTGGCCAATGAGTATGTATTAGGGGGCTTTGAATTCCTGGAGGTATTGTACCATCAGAGTGCCCGCGCGATGTGATGCCCCCGTGTCTCCCATCAGATCTTGTAAGTACTGATAATCCTCTGATACCTGGGCACGTTTGCTCCCTCCCACCAATAATTTTTGTAGTTCAGCCGCTACATTTTCGGGATTGCATTCCTTTTGAATAAGCTCTTTCACCACCTCCTTACTGGCCACCAAATTTACTAAAGAAATAAATTGAGTTTTAATCAAACGTTTGGCAATGGCATATGTAATTGGGTTGGTTTTATAGACAACTACTTGTGGTACCTTAAAGAGCCCCGTTTCTAAGGTTGCCGTTCCAGAGGTTACAATGGCGACTTCGGCTTCAGTGAGCAAATCATAGGTGTTTTCATAAATGATATGGATTGCGGGGTTATTTTTAGCAGTTTCGTATAAATGATCAGGCAAATTATTGACCCCAGCCACTACCAACTGATAATCCTTGAGGGTTTTGACACTATCGAGCATCAGGGGAAGCAGTTTTTCTACTTCCTGTTTTCGGCTTCCTGGTAGCAAAGCCACAATAGGGCGCGCGTCCAAATGGTGTTTTGCTCTGAAGTTGGGGTTGGGAGTAAAGTTGGCGATGGCATCCAATAGCGGGTTTCCTACATAGTCTACTTCATAGTCAAAGTCTTTGTAAAAATCTTTCTCGAAAGGAAAAATGACAAACATCCTATCAATGATTTTCTTGATTTTGTAGGCCCGTTTGGTGTTCCAGGCCCATACTTTGGGCGAAATATAAAAAAATGTAGGAAAACCTTTTTGTTTGGCGTATTTGGCAATGCGTAAGTTAAATCCAGCGTAATCTACCAATATCACCACATCAGGGGCATATTCACTAATGTCTTGCTTACAAGCTTTCATGAATCCTCTGATTTTTCTTAAATTTTTGATCACAGTAAATATTCCCATAAAAGCGGTTTCCCGGTAATGCTTGACCATAGTGCCGCCTACTTGCTGCATGGCGTCTCCTCCCCAAAATCTAAAAGTTGCTTCAGGGTCTTTTGACTGAATGGCTTTCATGAGGTTCGAGGCATGCAAATCTCCTGAACGTTCTCCTGCAATTAGATAATATTTCATAAATGATGATAGGTAGTCATTGATGTTGAGGCAAAGTTAGGGATTTTTAATTTTTTTGACATTATGAAAACCAGGGACTAATTTTAAATAAAATCTGAAAAATGTATAAATTGAATAGCGAATATAAAGTATCAAAGTCGAAGCGAATACAAGCAAAATTATAAAACGTACTATACTACCAGACATTTTGGCTAAAGTTGGCCGTGGAGACACTGCCAACGGTGCGACCGCCTTCGTTTGTGTCTCCACAAACGAAAATGTCTAGTAGTATGAAAACTTACTAAACCATGTTTTTTAAGAAAAAGAAAAAAGGGATAAAACTTCCCGATAAAGTTTGGATGAATAAAACGGAAAAGTTTCGAGGATTGTACGATCATTTAGACAGCGCACTTCAGAGTGGGGTTCCTTTGTTGATCATCAATCAGTTTGAAAATACCCGGCAAGAGGTGCAACAAATGATGGAGAAACTCAAAGTAAATCATCAACAATTCGACTCACTGACTGACACACTCGAGGACGTAGGTGTATTGATGGTTGCTACAGAAGATATCTTGCTGATTGCTTCAAATACCCTATTAGCCAGCCAACTGGCTAGTAAGGCAGGCCTACAAATCATCATTACCGAACATCACCCTTCTTATCAAGAAGAACAAATGCTATTAGCCCACCTCACCCAAATACTACCAGGGTATTCAGCAGTGGCATTTACGGCCCTCGATGAACCTTTTATGCAGTTTTTTGGAGGGCCTCGTATTATCACATTGATGGAGCGCATAGGAATGAAAGAAAATGAATCTCTGGAGCATAAAATGATCAGTAAATCGATTGCTCGTGCCCAACGAAGAATTGACGATGACAGGGTTGGAAGTGGCCAGGCTGAATCTCAACAAGCGTGGATGGAACAACATGGCTTTGTAAAAGAGTAAACCAAGAAGGATGCTGAATTTGTATCCTACTAAATCACTCTAAAACAATGTAAGGGTTTAGAGGAGTAAACTTCAAAAAAATAAGCAGTCAACAAGCTTTGTATCACGCTAGCGTGGTTTTTTCTTTATGATATAAGCATAGTGCATGAAAAAAGTATTTGAAAACAAGTTTGTAGTGATGTATCTTGATGAAGCGCATCAACTGCTCAACGATATTTGGACTGAGGCTTCTTCTGACCTAACAACGCAACAGTTCAAAGAAATTATGTATGAATGGAGAAACTTGGTCATTGTAAATAATGTAGCGTTGGCATTGATAGATACCAGGAAGATGCAATTTATGATAGAACCTGAGCTTCAGAGTTGGATTGCTACTGAGATCAATGGGCCAGCCCAACAGCAAGGATTACGAAAAGCAGCCAACTTGTTACCTCCTACTATTTTTGAGCAAGTAGCGATAGAACAAACCATGGCAGAATTGAAGGGAGTCAACAGTTTCATGGTTCGAATATTCAAAGATGAATCTGAGGCAAAAAACTGGCTTTTTTCATGAATCCTTGAAGATGTTGCTAAAAGCAATGGTTGACAGAGAATTAATTACCTAAAAATTATATTATGAATTTATCAAAAACAATGATTGTGAAGCTATTCTGCGTTTCTCTGA
>CALDJV010000687.1 GCA_937899305.1 uncultured Cytophagaceae bacterium | reverse complement strand
CAAAGCTAGGTGCTTTCAAAAGGCGAGACAAGATGGGATTGGACGAAGGGATACTAAGTGCCTGCTTGTGCAGCGATGTTTGATCACAAGCGCTTGCGCTAGGGTAGTAACAAAAAAATCCTAACTACGATCCCGTAGTCAGGCTTCAAATTCTTAAATAAAATCAAGGTCATTCAATAGTCACGATCTCAAATTCTACTCGACGATTGACCTTTTTGTCCTCTTCGGTCTTTTCATTTTTTATGATGGGTACGGTATCACCGTAACCGATTGCAGTCACGCGTTTGGGATCAAATTTGCCCTTGTCGACAATGTACTTTTTAATGGCATCGGCGCGGTCTTGCGAAAGCTTCAGGTTTGAGTCATGGTCCCCAGACGAATCGGTATGTCCTGATATTTTTAGCCCCAGTTTGGGATGATCAGCCAGCAATATGACCAACTTATCCAGATCAGCTTCCATATCAAGGGTTACTTTAGCTTCACTTTGTTTGAACTCGATCGATGAAAATTCCCATTTTTTAAACTTCAGCGAAGGTGTCGATATATTAAAGGTAGTATCCCCCCGGAGTAAAAATTCTTTTTCTATTCGATAAAAATCTTCCCCAGTAATGACGACCAGATAATTGTTGTTTTTTATTAACTCAAAATCATAAGAGCCATCCGGACGTAAACGCTTGGGAGCAATCTCAATCCCGTTATCCAAGTCGATGATGGACACAATCCCCGAAAATGCCCGACCCGAGATAGAGTCTTTGATACTTCCCGAAAACCGCACGGTGGCATTGGGGTGGGCCTCCATAGGCAATGGGTAAGAATGTATATTGAGGTCTTCGGTCTTGACTGAGTCGCGTTTGACATGGTTCCACCTCAGAATGGTGTCGGCCTTGGCAAAAAACATGAAGGCCGATTTGGGATCAATCGCAAAATAATATTCATTCTGATCATGATTGATGAGTGGGCCCACATTGCGAGGTTCGGTCCATCCACTGTACATCTTATAGGTCTTATAAATATCAAAGTTTCCAAAGTTTACCAAGTGCCCATTGGAACTAAAATACAAAATGTCGAAGGTAGGATGATAAAAAGGGCTGATCTCGCTTTGCCGGGTGTTGATATCGGGTCCTAGGTTTTGAGCTGGAGCCCAACTGCCATCTCCCATCTTGTAGGTAAAATAAATGTCAGAAAGACCAAAGCCGCCAATGCGATCCGAGGCAAAAAATAAAGTATCACCCGAATGAGAGAGGGATGGGTGAGAGTCCCAACTAATGCTATTGACCTGAGGCCCCAGGTTTTGGACATTGCCATAAGTACCATCGGGCATTTTTTCGGCAGTAAATATATCACAGTTTCCGTAGCCATCGGGACTTTCACAACGCACAAAATAAATGTGTTTGCCGTCGGGAGTAACAATGGCCGAACCTTCGTTATAGTCATCGGTATTGATGCCCTTGAGTGGGCGGGCCAGGGTCCAAGGGATGGTATCAATGGCTCCACTGGCTTTATTGATATAAAACGAATCAGCCTTTACCGAAAAATAGAGGTCTTCGTCGAAAGTAACATTACCCGACGAGGTTTCCTTGCGTTTTCGCTTAGAAGTAAATACCAACATAGACTTGATTCCCAATTTGGAAATACTCGGTCCATAATCGCTGAACGTAGAATTGATACTATCGTTCATTTTGGTGGTGTTGGCCTCGGCTACATCCATGGTATCCACAAACTTATTGGGCATCCCTACCAAGTTTTTATAATACTCAATAGGTAAATAATAGTCTTTATCTAGCTTGGTTAACTTATCGTAATAAAGTCTAATTTCTTTTTTACGGGCATTGTGGTGGTGCTTCAACACCAATCGATACAAGCTTTTGGCTTCCTCGATATAGCCCAGCTGTTCCGATAGTTTTCCTAGCCTCCACAAGAGATAAGTATCTTTGTAAAAGTTTTGTACGCCAAAGTTGAGCACATAAGCCTTGAGCTCGGTATACATGCGGCGCCAATTTTTCCTTTTGTAATACTTCTTTATTTTGTTGTACTTTTCTAGATTCCGATAATAGGGAATCTTGCCAATATTCTTAAATTTGAAATGACTAATATTAAAGTATGACAAAGTGTCTCGGTTACCTACTCTAACCAAACGTTGCCCAGGAGGTTGGGCAAATGTCAAAAAAGGAGTGAGAAGAAGTAATGCCGAAAGGCAAAGTATGTGGGAGTATGCTTTCATCAAACAAAAGAATGTGATTAATCTAATTGCGTTGATACCTGATTTATTCTGAACGTAAATTATGGTTTGTCTATATACAAACTGGTGTTAAATTATTGCGTTTTATACGAAAGTATACGTTTGCCTGTCAAATGGTCTTAGTCGCGAACTTGGTATAAGCCTTGTGTATTACAAATATAATACAAATAAAACCAAGCTATCCCTTTAATATTACTAAATTTGTGCCAACTTGGACGAACCTTTGATCAAAATTACTCTATGAGTCAAAACATTGATTTTTCCTATATTGAAATGATGCTTTCTGAATCTTCGGACGAAAATACAGTTGAAATGATTCCCCTACTCTCGATGGAAGAAGAGGAAGAAGATTTGAATACTGAAGATGTAGTAATAGATGACTTGCCTATTTTACCGCTCAAAAATACCGTATTGTTTCCTGGAGTAGTGATTCCAGTAACGGTGGGGCGACAAAAATCTATTAAACTAGTAAAAAAGGCCTACAATAGCGACAAAACCATTGGGGTGATTGCGCAAGACAACCCAGATATTGAAGATCCTATCTCGGACGATTTGTATCGGATGGGTACCATGGCGCACATTCTGAAAATGCTGGTATTACCCGATGGCAACACAACTATTATTTTACAAGGTAAAAAACGTTTCAACGTTTTAAACTTTACCGAGGAGACCCCTTTTATCAAGGCGCGGATTGAAACGGTAAGTGAAACTTTCCCTTCTCAGGATGAACGCGAAACTAAAGCTTTGATTTCGTCGCTCAAAGAAGCTGCTACCAAAATTTTAAAGCTGAATCCTGAAATTCCCCAAGAAGCCCAAATTGCTTTGGATAATATTGAAAGTGCCAGTTTTTTAACCCATTTTCTTTCTTCTAATATCAATGCTGATGCGGCGGAAAAGCAACGTTTGCTAGAAACCAACGATGGATTGAAACGGGCGACGATGTTGCTGGAGTTTATGCACAAGGACATTCAACTGCTTGAGCTCAAACGCGAAATTCAGAGCAAAGTCCACTCAGATATTGATCAGCAGCAACGTGACTACTTCTTGCGACAACAAATGAAGGTATTGCAGGATGAGTTAGGAAGTGAAACAGGAGACCCAGAGCTGGATTCGCTTAAGATGAAAGCGAAAAAGAAAAAATGGCCAGTAGATGTGGCCAAGCAATTTGAGAAAGAACTGGGTAAGATATCTCGTATGAATCCTGCTTCGGCAGAATACCCAATTGCGGTAAACTATGCCGAACTGTTGGTAGACTTGCCTTGGAATGAGGTGACCAGAGATTCACTAGACTTGGTAAAGGCCCAAAAAATACTGGATAGCGACCACCACGGATTAGAAAAAGTAAAGGAGCGCATCATTGAGTATTTGGCAGTGCTGAAGCTTAAAAACAACATGCGGGGACCGATTTTGTGTTTTTATGGCCCTCCAGGAGTGGGTAAAACTTCGCTAGGACGCTCTATTGCCAAATCGCTCAACCGAAAATACATTCGCATGTCATTGGGTGGTTTGCACGATGAAGCCGAGATTCGTGGTCATCGCAAAACCTACATTGGGGCTATGCCAGGCAAGATTGTTCAAAATATTAAAAAGGTGGGTTCGTCTAACCCGGTAATCATATTGGATGAAATTGACAAGGTTTCTTCGGATTTTCGAGGAGATCCTGCTTCGGCACTGTTGGAAGTATTGGACCCTGAACAGAACAATACTTTTTCGGACAATTATCTTGAGTTGCCCTATGATTTATCCAAGGTGTTGTTTATTGCTACTGCCAACTCTCTGGAAACCATTCATCCTGCTTTACGCGATCGGATGGAAATCATTGAGATTACGGGGTATACCGAAGAAGAAAAAGTGCAAATTGCCAAGAAGCACCTGATTCCCAAACAACGCAAAGAACACGGTTTGTCGGCCAAAGAGATCAAGTTTCAACCAACCACGATTCACAAAATTATTGAAAATTATACCCGTGAATCGGGAGTGAGAAACCTCGAGCGCCAGATTGGTAAGGTAGTCCGTAAAATTGCCAAATCGGTGGCCATGGAAGAAAAATACAGCAAAACAGTACAACCCAAAGACGTGAGCCGTTTGCTGGGAATTGAGCTGTTTGACAAAGAGGAGTACCAAACCGAAGACATTTCGGGGGTAGTGACGGGCTTGGCCTGGACGCAAGTAGGTGGAGAAATTTTATACATCGAATCGATCTTGAGTAGGGGCAAGGGCAAGCTTACTTTGTCTGGACAATTAGGCGATGTCATGAAAGAATCGGCGTCGGCAGCTTTGTCTTATTTAAAGGCTACCGCAGATCAGTTAGAGATTGACCACCGGGTGTTTGAGCAATTTGATTTGCACGTACACGTACCCGCAGGAGCAGTGCCTAAAGATGGCCCCTCGGCAGGAATTGCCATGTTTACTTCTTTGGCCTCGGTATTTACCCAGCGCAAAGTCAAAGAAAAAGTGGCTATGACGGGTGAAATTACCCTAAGAGGACGGGTATTGCCAGTGGGAGGCATCAAAGAAAAGATATTGGCAGCAAAACGAGCCGGGATCAAAGAGGTGATTTTGTGTGAAAAGAACCGCAAAGATGTAGACGAGATCAACAGTAGCTACATTGAAGATTTGACTTTCCATTTTGTCAATCACGTGGACGAAGTATTAGAAGCTGCACTATTGCCTGAAAAAGTAAAACGCCAGATTGACTTGTCTATTAGAGAAGACAAGAAGGATTAAGATTTATTTTGCACCTATGCAATGGATACATACACGATTTGATCAAAGCGGTTACAAAGTACTGATGTGGGGATTGGGTGTTTTTTTGACATTGAATACCCAGGCCCAAATTGGTGGACGACGTAACTTTGAGTTTTTACAAGTGCCTGGAAATGCCCGGTTGGCAGGCTTGGGTCGGGTCAATGTATCGTTGCATCAGGGCGATCCAAATGTATTATGGCAAAACCCGGCTTTGATAGATTCGGCCAGTTCACGCAAGTTTGGTTTTAATTATACCCCTTATTTTGCCGACATCAAAAACACTCATTTGTCTTATGTACATCAAGTACCCAAGCTAGGTACCTTTGGGGCGGGGCTCAACTACATGGCTTACGGGAGTTTTGAAGAAACCGATGCCAGTGGGCAGGTTTTGGGTACCTTTGCGGCCAACGATTATGCTTTTACCGTGTCGTACGCCCACCAAATCAAATATTTCAGGATGGGGATCAATCTAAAGTTTATTGGTTCCCAGATAGCAACCTACAATGCCTCGGCCTTGGCAGTAGACATTGGGGGGGCGTTTGTGCACCCGAAGTATGACTGGACCATTGGGTTGGTGTTTAAAAACATAGGACTGGTGTTGAGCGATTACAACGATTTTACCCAAAGTCGTTTGCCGTTTGAGGTACAACTGGGAACCTCGTTCAAACCCAAATACATGCCTTTCCGTTTTTCGCTGACCCTTCAGCAAATGCAGCAATTTGACATTACTTACCTGGATCCTTTGCAGGATGTTACCTTTGATGCCAACGGCAATACGGTACCTCGCGAGAAAAACTTTGGAGATAATCTATTGCGTCATTTTGTAATAGGAGGAGAGTTGATGCCTGACAAAGCTTTTAGCATTCGCTTGGGGTACAATCACTTGATCAATAGAGAGTTACGAGAAGAAGGGGCTTCTCGCCTCAATGGCTTTTCTTATGGCTTTCGGATTCGAATCAAGGGCCAGGAGTTTGCTTTTTCCCGGGCCAGCTACCATGCGGCCGGGGGGCGTAATTTCCTTTCGTTGTATTTAGATTTCAATCGGGTGTTGAAGAAGCGCGTGGTGAATTGAAACACCCCAGTTTGATCCTGCATTGTGGGGCAAACTCAGAATCTGTAATATCGGTCAATAACATGGAGGCAATACAAAAGCTAGAAGCAATTTTAGGGATCAAACTTGAAAAAAAACGATACGGAAAATCGTACGATCCAAACCAAAAAAATACCTACTCACTTCGTCAAGGAAGTCCAGAAAGTTTACGGCTTGACAATGTGACAATAGATGATTTTGCCGCGTTGGTACCCTACCTGGAAAGACTAAGGTATTTGGAAATCAATGACTCCACCATTCCAAATTTTTCTCAATTATTACGGTTCAATTATGCCGATTTGCGCCTCAATCGGGTCGTGTTTCAAAACAACAACTGCGATATTACTGGGAATATGCCTTGGCATATGAAATTTTCCAATATGAAATTTGACGCGACTTGCCTCCAGTGTTTTCAAAATAATAACATCAAAGGATTTAAACAGGTTGAATTTAAGAACTGCCACATAAATAATATTCAGGAAATTGGTGATTTGGAGTACATTTCGTTGTTGATACTCGATAAAATCACTTTTACCCATCAACCCAAGCGAGTAACTAAAAAGGCTACCCGACGCCTCATAATCAGTAATTCTAGTTTTGAAGAGGTTACTTTTTTGCCTTTCTCGGCCTCGTTGGAAAACATTGATTTTAGCAACTGCCAAATTGGTAGCATTGCAGGGTTAACTGAGTTTCCAATGCTGGAGGAGATCAGGATTGATTCGGATACTACGATCAAGGACCGGGTAGTATATGAAAACACTTCGGGTAAAAAAATGACCTGTGTGTTTACGCAAGCCAAGCAACCTTTGGATTTGCGGGTGCTGACTTCACTTCAGAATTACCTGGATACGCTGCAATTGAGTGACTATCAGGAAAAAACGATTGATTTTATTGAGATATTCAAAAGGGTAAAACACCTGGCATTTGATCAATCAACCGTGTATGTAGACGCACTGTTGCCCATTGCCAAGCAAATCGAAACCATTGGTTTTAGTCGGTCTACCATCAAGAAATACAATTACTTTGGGTATTTTAAGAACCTGACCAGTTTTGAGAGCGAAAATTATGAGGAGGATAACCAAGGACTTCGGACTTTTAAGAAGATTCTTCCTCTAAAAGACCAACTAAAGGTTTTGAACATCCGCGAATCTCAAAAAATCAATGCCCCACATTTGATCAAAGCATTCACCGCGTTGGAATCTTTGAAGATTGCTTATGATGTCCCGATTCAAACTGTAGAATACATTCTTACTCTTAAAAGCCTGAAAAAACTATCGTTAAGTGTAGAAGATAAGCCGTGTACCTTGAGCCTGAAAAACCTAAAGTCATTGGAGGCTTTGATACTAAGAACAGAGGGTAATTTTACTGGTTTTGAGCACCTCCAAAAGTTGAAATCTTTAAAAATGGGGAGTTTTGCATCAGAATCCACCATGGATATCAATGCATTGCCAAGAATAGAAAGCTTGCAGCGGTTGAACTTGGAGAGTTATGATTGTGAGATCAAAGGGCTGGAGCAATTCCCGAATTTAGAAGCGTTGAAAATCAAAGGCAGCCCCAAGATCAAATTAGGACGATTGGAGCACCTGAAAGTACTGAGTTTGGAAAATTCTGCCATTGAGGATTTCTCTTTATTTGAAACCTTGCCCAATCTCGAGAAACTGGATTTGTCAAGTATGCAGAATAAAGTAAACTTGGCCGACTTGTATAAGTTTCCGAGTTTAAAATATTTGACTTTTTTGGAAAGCAAGATAGACGACCTAGCGCATTTGGAACCATTGAAAAAGCTGGAATACCTAGACCTATACAGCACTTTTATTTCGGATGTGCGAGTGCTCAATACTTTGCCAAACCTGAAGGAGGTAAATTTGTCCACTGGTTCTGGCCAACCCCTCGAAACGCAATTAGACAATCCTGAAGTGGCCATCTACTGTGGTTTGCCCACAATCTACATTTGGATCTGGGAAAAAGATGAATTTGGGATTTAGGGGTGAGGGTGTTTTGGCAAAGTGTTGTTGAATAGTGGAGTGAGTAGTCCTCTGTTATCGCATATTTCTACTTTTCCCTGGTCGGTTTTGGCTACGTAGAGAATACCTCTAAGGAGGTGTTACAATCTCCCAAATAAATGGCAACTCCTCGATTAACTGTCTGGCCTTCAAAATTACCTGATGTTTACTGCATTTTTCATAGTAAAAAATAA
>CALDJV010000686.1 GCA_937899305.1 uncultured Cytophagaceae bacterium | reverse complement strand
TTTTGAAGTTGCAAATCCTTAAGGAAACAGCATTGGTCGACGGTCCATAGTCCACAGTAGCGCAAAGCGGTACAATTGGTTTTTAGTCCACGGTCGACGGTCCATAGTAGCGCAAAGCGGTACAAATGAATCATCGCTTCGCGCAATAATCAATCATTAAAAATCAATAATCGAAAAATAAGCCGAAGGCGGAACAATGTAACAATAAGCATAGCGGAACAATAAAGCCATTGAACCATATAACAATAATCCGCCTTATTAAATTTACTTATTCAACAACAAATCCAACACCGACGCAGCCATTGTTTTTACTCCCGCCTTGATGGATGGCTCAGGCACTGGTGAAAAATAGGCCGAGTGTAAGGAAGGCAATTGTTTGTTGGCTTTTTTGTACTCCGCTAATTTTTTAGGAGCCACTGTACCTACCCAGTACAAACAAATGGGTATTTTGGCTTTAGTACGCCCATAACGACCAAAGTCTTCCCCGGCCATTACCGCCGCAGTATTGCTTACATTTTCTTTCCCAATCATTTGTTCGGCTACTTTTTTCATCCGACGGGTAAGCGTGACATTGTTGAGCGTTACGGGAGTGTATTCGGCCCTTATTTTAATTTGAGGCAATTTATTTTCCGGAATTCCTGCGGAAATAGCGATGTGTTTTACCATCCGCCTGATTTCGGCAATGGTCTTATTCCTTACCTCATCGGTATAAGACCGCAAGGTAAGCTGTAAGTGGGCTTTTCCAGGAATGATGTTGTGTTTGGTACCCGCATGAAACGCCCCCACGGTAACCACTGCAGGTTCGAAAGGGGAGATGACCCGGCTTACAATGGTTTGCAAAGACAGCACAATGCGAGAGGCCAACACGATGGGGTCTTTAGTGGTATGAGGGTAAGCCCCGTGGCCGCCTTCTCCCTGTATAAAGATATCGACCATGTCTACATTGGCCAGGGCGGCTCCTTCTCGATACCCCACCTTGCCTGCAGCAATGGTCGCCGATGAGTGCAGTGATAGGGCATAGTCGGGGAGGGGGAATTTTTGAAATAGTCCTTCCTTGAGCATGGCAATGGCCCCACCACTTCTTTCTTCTGCAGGTTGTCCTATAAATAGCAAGGTGCCTTTCCAACTAGACTTGAGGGCTACCAACGCTTGAGCAGTACCCACCAATACGGTCATATGAATGTCGTGTCCACAGGCGTGCATCACCGGAACTTCATTGCCCAAGTCGTCTTTAGTAGTTTTGGTGCTGGCATAAGGCAAACCGGTCAACTCTTTGACTGGTAAAGCATCCATATCGGCCCGAACCATAATAGTGGGGCCTTGTCCATTTTTAAAAACGCCTACCACGCCAAACCCACCAAAATTTTCAGTTACTTCAAATCCAAGTTTTTTGAGTTCTTGGGCCACCCGTTTAGAAGTATTCTTTTCCTGAAAGGATATTTCGGGGTTTTTGTGCAAATATTTGTAAAGCTCATCCAGGTATGGATATTTGTTTTCTACAATGCGATCTACCTTTTTGAGCAAAGTTTGGTGCCTTTGGGCAATGAGATGGCTTGGTATCAAGTATACTAAGAATAGCAATCCCCACCTCAGAATATATTGAATATGAAACGATTTCTTCATAATGTACAACACTAAGTAATGGTAAAAACACAACAACTTAGAAAACTTCAAGTCTATTGCCAAAAAATTCATAGGAATTCCCATCAGCATTACCTTAACAATTATTTAATGTGGGAATACATTTTTCTAATTGTCAAATACTTTAGATTTGCGGCTACATCACAAAAGGAATGTTAAACATCAGATTATGAAAAAAGTTTTATTCACTTTGTCATTATTAATGGCATTATTCATTGGAGCAAATAATTCGTTTGCTCAGGGGGTAACTACTTCCGCTCTATCGGGTGTGGTTCAAGATGATAAGGGCTCGGCTTTGCCAGGAGCTACTATCATTGCGGTTCACACGCCTTCAGGTACTCAATATGGAGTAGCTGCCAATGCAAACGGACGCTTTCGTCTTTCTAACTTGAGAGTGGGTGGCCCTTATAAGATCACTTTTTCTTTCGTAGGTTTTAAAAACGATGAGAGAAAAGGCGTTTTCTTGGCATTGGGACAAACCTTGAACTTGACTGTAAAGTTACAAACCGAAGCTTCTACTTTGAACGCAGTTGAAGTAGTGGCTCGCAAAGACGATGTTTTTGATGGTAACCGTACTGGGGTTCAAACCATCATCAACGAACAGCGTATCAACGAAACTCCTACCGTTTCTCGTTCAATTGCAGACTTTGCTCGTTTAGAGCCTACTGCGGCATTGACTGAGGGTAGCGATGGTTTTTCAGTATCTATTGCTGGACAAAACAACCGTTACAATGCCATCTACATTGATGGTGCGGTAAACAACGACGTATTTGGCTTGGCAGGTAGTGGTACCAACGGTGGACAAACTGGAGTGGCTCCTATTAGTATTGATGCAATTGAGCAATTTCAGGTATCAGTAGCTCCATTTGATGTACGTCAGTCTGGTTTTGCTGGAGGATCTATCAATGCCGTAACCCGTAGTGGTTCTAACAACTTTGAAGGTTCTGTTTACGGATTTGTTCGTAACCAAACAATGGCAGGTTATTCTCCAATTGAAGACAACCAAGAAGGTTCTGAGCGCTCTGCCTTGAGTCCTTTTACTGCTCAAACTTATGGAGTACGTCTAGGTGGGCCCATCATCAAAGATAAATTGTTCTTCTTCGTAAGTGCTGAATTACAACGAGATGAGACTCCACTTCCTTTCAACTTCAATAACTATCGCGGGAACGCTACGCGTGCTGAGTTGAACCAATTGGTTACAAAATTGAATGGATTTGGTTACGATCCAGGTGGGTTTGAAGACAACAAAGGTTCTTTGAGCGCAGAGAGATTCTTGGCTCGTTTTGACTACAACATCAACAAAAATCACCGACTAAGTTTCCGTATTTCTAGTACCACAGCCAACAACGTAGAAAACTTCCAGTCTAACACCAACCTGATTGCTTTTCAAAACCGCGCTGAGTCTTTTATCTCAAACACCTTGTCAACTTCTTTGGAATTGAGAAGTTCATTTGGAAACGATTACGCAAACAAATTTACGGTGGGTTATACCCGAGTACGTGACGACCGTGATCCTACTGGTTCTCCATTCCCTACGGTAAACATCGATGACGGTCAAGGTTCTATTCGTTTTGGATCGGAGCCATTTTCTACTGCCAACTTGTTGAATCAAGATGTATTTACCATTACCAACGATTTCGAAATCTACAAAGGGAAGCACACCATTACCATTGGTACCCACAATGAGTTCTATAACATTGCGAACTTATTTATTGCATTCAACTACGGACAGTACCGCTATGGTTCTTTGAATGACTTCTTGACTGATCAACCTTCTACTGACTTTGACCGTAACTACTCTCAAGTAGATAATGTAGTAGGTGATGAGTCTCAAGCAATTGCTAAATTCAATGCAGGTCAGTTTGGTCTTTATATTCAAGACGAATTCCAAGTAACTGATCGTTTGAAGTTGACGGGTGGTTTGCGTATTGATGTTCCTTTCTTCCAGGATACTCCTACCAATGAAGCTTTCAACAACACCACTGCTCCTTTGTTAGAGCAATTCTACGATTTGAAAGGAGCCAGAACTGGTTCATTCATCAAACCGCAAGTAATGTTTGCTCCTCGTTTTGGATTCAACTATGACGTAAAAGGTGACCAAACCCTTCAACTTCGAGGTGGAGTAGGTGTATTCACCAGTAGAGTTCCTTTGGTATGGCCAGGTGGTGCTTTCAATAACTATGGTTTCAATGTGGGTGGTATTTTCTTTGGAAACAACGTATTTGAGCCAAACGTAAATAACCAACCTCCAGGAAATGTAGATGTAGCTAACCCAAGTCCTTCTGGTACAATTGATTTGTTTGCTGAGGACTTTAAAATCCCTCAAGTAATGAAGGCTGACATCGCAGTAGACTACAAATTGCCTTGGGGAATGATTGGTACTTTGGAATTCTTGTACACCAAAGTAATGAGTGCTCCTACATATAGAAACGTGAATCTTAGACCTTCAGTAGGCAACTTGTTTGGTACTCCTGATGATCGTCCAATATTTAATCGTCGTGATGAGATTGACGATACTTATGGTCGTATTTTGTTGGCCGAATCTACCAACAAAGGATATGCTTACAACATTGTAGCCCAGATCCAAAAGCCATTTGACAATGGATTGTCTTTCTCTGCTTCTTATTCTTACGGAGATTCTTACAGTGTATTTGATGGTACTTCTTCTCAGAACTCATCTCAGTGGAGAGGTTTGAACACCGTAACTGGACGTAATGGTTTTGACCAATTGCAACGTTCTAACTTCTCAGCGGGTAGCCGTATTGTAGCCCAGGTTTCTTACCGTAAAGAGTACGCTGGTTTTGGTGCTACCCAAATCGGATTGATCTTTACTGGCCAGTCTGGTAACCCATTTTCTTACATCTACAACGATGGTGGAAATTTGACTAGCGAAGATTCTCGTGAGCGTTCATTGATTTATATTCCTCGTGATGCATCTGAAATCAGATTGGTAGACATTACGAACAATGGTGTAGTAACCAAAACTGCCGCTCAACAGTGGGCTGAATTAGATGCTTTTATCTCTAACGATAAGTATTTGAATTCTCGTCGTGGTCAGTATGCTGAGCGTAACGGAAGCCGTGCACCTTTCCAAGGTTTCTTTGACTTGCGTTTCTTGCAAGAGTTCTACATCAAAACTGGAAACGGCAAAAGAAATACGCTACAATTTAGCTTTGATATTTTCAACTTTGCCAATATGTTGAACCCTAACTGGGGTAGACTACGTTTCGTATCTTCTAACTTCCAGTTGTTGAACTTTGAAGGTTTTGATACTGGTAGCACGATTCCATTGTTTACATTTGATGGTGTAGAAGATAACAAGCCATCATTTGGTAACTTTGACGATAACGGATTCCGTAGTTCAAGATGGCAAATGCAAGTTGGTATTCGTTACATCTTCCAATAAGATGCAACTGAATCGATACTGATTTAACTAATATAAAATAAAAAAGCCTCCTCGTACGGGAGGCTTTTTTATTTGAGGGCATTCTGCTATTTTTGACTTATTGGTATGAATGAGAAACGACAAGCCACCAAAAAAGGGGAGACTTGTCGTTTGTTATTTTCAACAAGAAGATATTATGGAGTTAAATTATAAAACATTTGGCGAAGGGCAACCTTTAGTGATTCTGCATGGGTTGTTTGGTTCATCAGACAACTGGTTGACCCTGGGGCGTAAACTTGCTGAGCAATATAAAGTATATTTGGTGGACCAACGGAACCACGGGCGTTCTCCCTGGAGCAACGAATGGGACTATCAATTGATGGCCGAAGACCTCTTGGAGTTTATCCAAACCCACAAGTTGGACAATTTTATTTTATTGGGACATTCTATGGGAGGCAAAACGGCAATGAATTATGCGGCCAGGTATTATCCCTCTAAAATTGAAAAATTGGTGGTAGTAGACATTGCCCCCAAGTCTTATCCCATTCATCATGATACCATTGTAGCTGGTTTACGATCTTTAGATTTAAGTCAGATCAATTCTCGCAAAGAAGCCGATGACCAACTTGCCAAAAAAGTGGAAGAAGTAGGAGTAAGGCAATTTTTGCTGAAAAATCTGTATCGGCCTAAAACCGAGGGAAGTGACAAAAAATTTGCTTGGCGAATAAACCTGCCAGTAATTGGAGACAACTTAGATAAAATGAGTATGGGGTTACCAGACAATTTTGAATTCGATGGGCCAACTTTATTCATTCGAGGATTGCGCTCCAATTACATCAAAGATGAAGACAACACCCTGATCCAACAATACTTTCCAAATGCGGTCATCCGTAGCATTGCAGAGGCGGGCCACTGGGTGCATGCCGAAAAACCGCAAGTATTTTTGGAAACATTACTGGAATTTATTCAAAGTTAAGCGATATGTCAAAAGGGACAATTTATCTGATTCCTACTGTCCTGGCACCTGATACGCAAAATCAAGTATTGCCAGATTATACGGTTCAGCAAATGCTGCGCATCAAGTTTTACTTTGTCGAAAACGTGCGTACTGCCCGTAGGTTTATCAGTAGCCTTAAGTTGGGAATAAAAATTGACGACCTGACGTTTTATTTGATTGACAAACATACCCGAGCCGAAGAAATCAGGAAAAATGCTCAAGTGCTGTTGCAAGGAAAAGACGTGGGGATTATTTCGGAAGCGGGTTGCCCCGGAATTGCCGATCCAGGAGCGTTGGTGGTAAATGTGGGGCATAAACTCGGCGCCCGAGTGGTTCCTTTGGTAGGGCCTTCTTCTATATTTTTGGCTTTGATGGCTTCGGGGCTCAACGGACAGTCGTTTGCTTTTGGGGGGTACCTTCCTATAGACAAGCAAGAACGCATCAAGGCCATCAAGCATTTGGAAAAGAAATCGTTGAGTCAGCAACAAACCCAGATTTTTATGGAGACGCCCTTTCGCAACAATCAGTTGTTAGGGGTGATCCGGCAGCAGTGCCGCAATAATACCAAGCTGTGCGTAGCTTCAAATATTACGGCCGACAATGCCTACATTGCCACTAAGACAGTTCAGGAATGGAAAAAAACCGAGGTGGACTTGCACAAGCAACCAACCATCTTTTTGTTGCAGGCTTACTAGTGGCTAGAGCACTGGATTTATCATTATTTGGTATCACAAAAATAGAGTAGCCATCGAAACAATAAGCCTGTAATTGTATCAATTACAGGCTTATTGTTTTAGATTGTTTATATAGAGCAAAAGCAAATAAAGGAAGCGTATTTACTCATCTTCTTCTGCATCAAGTTCTACCATCTCGATGGGTAGCTTAACGATTTGCTTGAGGTCTTCTCCGGTTTGGAGCATGTCCTCATCGTCTATATCATAATACCATTTTACTTCAGCTTTATGACCAGCAAGGTACAATTTCTCTAGTTTCTTGAGAATACCTAAAATATACATAGAGGAACTGGTATTGAAGTAATCTAATTTGAAGGTTAGTTCAGTGGTTCCCTGAGGTTGTGAGGCGTATTTGTCTAACCACGACAGCAGGGGTTCATAGAATTGATAAGAATTTTCTGGTATCGATCTTCCACTGATCTCCAATATACCTGACGACACATCAAAGCTTACATTTGGAGTTTTAGAAGTACCTTGTATTGAAATATTTTCCATATATAACAATCAATCAAAAATTTCTGCAAAAGTAAATTTAACGTGCCACTTCAATTTGAAGATTAAAAAGTAAGAATGTTTCTTCATCTTCCATAACACCTACATTGTTTGATTTATCATTTGTAACTCGATCGCTAGAGTTAATAACTTCTTGAAAATCAAACGCTACTTTATGTTTTGAGCGACGAACAATGTCAACAAGCCCCAGGCCTGCACCACCTTCAGTAGGTAGTTGCTTTTTATCCAAAGCTCTTATATAATGTTCTTGTAAATCTTCTGCTGAAAGGGTATTAATCTCGTTGAGTTTATTTTTTAGAAATGCAGCTCTATCTTCAGTAACAACATTTCCTGTGGAAATGATGAAGCTGCTCTCTTTCTGAATAATAATGAGGAAAGGTGAGTGTACCAGAGGAGTGTCTTCATCATATTCTTTGATATAATGAAGGCTATTTTGGAGGCATTCTACCAGTATGTTGAATATTTTCTTTCTTACACCTCTTCGCGTCTTTAGTTTAGTCAGTTTCTTATCTGTCAAATCCAAGAGAAGGTCGATGACTTCGCTATCTAATGCCCCGTTGTGAGACAAAATTATGTTCTCGTCCTTCAACATCTTATAATATTTGTGTATTTCAAGCATAAATCCAGCTATTCAATCACAGATGACATCAACAAATATTTGACTAAACTACCCCTCAACATACAAATAACAGCTATTTTGTATAAGTAGCACACCTGCCTAATATCTGCCAAAGATATAGAATAAATGTTTTTTCAACAAAATATAAATTAGGTATTTAATCCTTTGATTTGGCTGAAACACAGCGGCTACCGCGAGATATCAATACTCAATAAAGGCGAATTATATCACTAATTTTTAGGAAACACAAGTATTTAATCAGAATACTTTGAAGAGTGTACTAAAGATTAGTAAAACGACTCTAATTCATTACTCTAAAAAACCATACCAAACCGCTTTGTTTAATGATTTTTAAATATAAAAACCATCAT
>CALDJV010000685.1 GCA_937899305.1 uncultured Cytophagaceae bacterium | reverse complement strand
CTCTTCGCTATACTTCGTTCCTTTTATTGCCCGTAGCCCTGCTACGAGCGCAAAAAGCGCCTCGTTTAGCTTTGGGTAATTTTACTAAAACCTCGACACTTATTTTGAAAGCGTTACTTAACTTTTCAAGCCCAAACAAAGAAATCCACCATTTAGACCTCATTTTTCGCACAACTTGCTGCCTTTTCTGTAAATTCAGGTTTTCGTTTATCTTATTTATTAAACCTCTACTATTTTGTACAATTCTTTTTTCAATTTTATTGGATTGAACACTTTTGGTTTTATTGCTTTATGGTTCAAACTCTTTTTAATGTTCTTGATCATTCCAAGTTGTGTTACCCAAAATAAACCTAGCCAAACCACCCAAGTATCTTTGTATGAACAAATTAACCGTACTGCCCCATTGTATTCTCCAGTACCTAAACCTGGCCCACGCGATTGGCTGGCCATCCATAAAGAGCCTGGACAAACTTTTGCCCAATACAAAAAAACTACCCTGCCTGACTCTACGCAACAACAAAAAGTATTTTACATTCAACCCATTGGGAAGTTCAACCCCAAGCAACAAGAGATTTTAAATTTAACGGCCGAATACCTCAGCATTTACTATCAATTAACGGTCAAATTCCTGCCCAATATTCCCACTTCGGCCATTCCTCAAAAAGCCCAAAGAAGAAATAAATCTACCAAGCAAAATCAAATCTTGACTACCCATGTATTGTATAATGTATTGAAAAAGAATTTTCCAAAAGATGCTGCTTTGGTACTGGCACTCACCAGCGAAGATCTCTACCCAGCCCCCCGCTGGAACTTTGTCTTTGGACAGGCCTCTCTGCGAGATAAGGTGGGGGTATGGTCCATGAGTCGATTTGGTGACCCTACCCTCCAAGCCAACTATAATTTATGCTTGTTGCGCACCTTCAAAACAGCCACCCACGAAACCGGCCACATGCTCAACATTCATCATTGTATAGCCTATCTTTGTAACATGGGTGGAAGCAATCACTTGGGAGAATTGGATAAAAAACCAGTGTGGTTTTGTCCGGAATGTACTACTAAAATATGTTGGCTCCAAAAAATTTCTCCTACCAAACGAGCCCAGGAATTGGCGCAGTTTTGGCGCAAGTTGGGGTTCAAAGAAAACCGAAATTTTTATAAACAAGCCCTTAGGTTGATGAACAAGTAGTTTAAAATACTTATTTTACAAAAAAGTATGAAGTTTGTTTATCAATTTGATAAAATTTGCGTTTTTAGATAGATTACGTTGAACAGGAAAAGATCATTAACATGAAGAGAAGTAAAGTATATACCCTGGTTTTAATCATTGTACTCCCCATTATTCTAGAGGCTTGTCGCCCTCAATATGGACGTCGCCCTTGGATGCCCAAACAGCACAAAAAACAAAATTTATCTTCCAAACCTCGCCGCCGATAATGATTGACTTATGCAATTAAAAAAATTTATCAAATTTAGTCTCATCGCCTTATTTTGCTTTTCATTGAGTACCACAATGGAATCATGTACCTCACGGTCGAAGCCACGTCGTTATCGCGCTTCTAAAAAGAGGACGTTTCACCGAAAAAAAAGGCGAAATAAAAAAATTCCCAAAAAAGGACGTATCCCATGTCCTCTGAAGGATTGTTAACCAAGTTATTTTTCAAAAAACCGTCAGGCCACTGCTTAAATTTTTAGATTTAGGGAGTGGTTTTTATTTTTGTTGGGTGCCCAAATTCACAAAGAGATTTGTTCTCTAGTCCCTAATTGACACTATCTAGTTAAATTCGGGTTTCTTTGTTACATTTGGTACCTCTTAGACAAATAACTATTTGTTATACAACTCCACTAAAAAAATAGTGAATTCATGCGAAACTCCACTAACATCATATATACTGCCAACCCTGGCAACCATCCACTCTTACAATCCTTAGATATTTATGCTCCTGACCAATCTAATGTCCCTTGTTCGGTGATTGTGTGGGCACACGGTGGAGGCTGGCTGGCTGGTGACAAGCAGAAAGATGTGGCTGACAAAGCTAAGTTTTTTACGGAGTTGGGCTATATTTTCGTATCTGTCAACTACCGTTTGTCCCCTGATGTATCTCATCCGGCTCATACTCAGGACGTAGCACAGGCGGTGGCTTGGTTGTACCATCAAATCGTAAATTATGGGGGGAATCCTCAAAAAATGGTACTCATGGGGCACTCCGCAGGAGGACATATTGTGTCGTTGCTGGGTACCAATGCCCGTTTCTTGCTTGAATTGGGCATCGATCCACAAATTATTCGCGGAGTTTTGGTCATAGATGGGGTTGGTTTTGATGTACAAGCCCGCATGGAACGCCTACCAAAAAGTTTTTCTCGAATGTATGCCCAGGCTTTTGGCAGCAATCCCAAAGACTGGCACGACGCTTCGCCTATTCACTTTATTGGCACCCATAGCTATACTCCTCGGTATCTTATGCTATGTGCCGATCATAGTAACCATGCTCCAGTAGCCGCTCAAATGTTTTGGGAGGCACTTCAAGAAGTCAATGTAACGGCTGAGGTCACCACGATATCCAACAAAGACCACAGCACCATCAACGAAGACATCGGCAAACACAAAGAAGTCATCAACATGGTCATTCAGGATTTTTTGAAGGAGTGTTTTATTTAGTCCACGGTCGACAGTCCATAGTCCACAGTTTTTTTAGTTGGGAGTTGGTAGTCAGTAGTTGGTAGTTTTCTTTAGTCGACGGTCCATAGTCCACGGTAGCGCAAGGCAGAACAATTTAACCATAGAACAATGTAGTTATTTTGAAATACGTCCTCAATTGATTAATTTATTCCTTTTGCAAAACTTATTATAAACTTATGAAATCATTACAGAACTTTAAGTCAGGAGAACTCAACCAATCACAGCAAAAAGCAATCAAGGGGGGCACGTCAAGTCCAGGCGAGGCTAAGTTGATTGTGCAAGCCGGTATGGTATCGGAAAGCGATACTTTGTAATCTGGACACTGTTTCGTAGGTAACCTCCTACCTAATACAGTTTAAAGATATGGCTACTGGCAAAAATTGCTTTTGTCAGTGGCATTATCCACCTTAGTCTCCCCATTATTGCTCTCAAAACCTGTAAAACTCCTTTTTGAGAACACCTTCTGATCAATATGTATTGGATTTTGAACGATATGTCCAAGCAGCCATTCCATTATTTATCTTCCTTTGCAATACATTTATTTATTGTCAAACTTTAAAGATAAAAAGATGAAATCAATTCAAAATTTCAAGTCGCAAGTACTCAATAGATCACAAAAGCAAGCCATCAAAGGCGGGGATGACGATTGCATCATCATCAGTGAAAGAGATAATAATGGGCTTATTTTCACCAAAATATGTGACAATGGCAACAGCATGACCCATATCGATCAGCTTGGTAACAAACTCGAGTGTGTAGATGGCGTTTGGAAGAAAGTCCAAAATTAACTTGCCTCAAAATCAAAAGCTGTCCAACAAAAGGCCTTGCGGGCTTGGACAGCTTTTGATTTCATCTAATTTGAAGAGTACTCCTAAAAATGGACCTACTTTATTCCTTGCACCCTTCTTATCGCTGGTCTACCTACGATAAGATCATCAAAAAACAACAAATTGAATGTGTGGGATGGGTTTCACTTGGTCTCCTACTAAAATAGCAACTTGCACAACAATGAAACCTCAATACTTCTTCCCCAACAAAAAAATCATTACGGTAAGTTTGAACTGAAATAATCGCTGGGCTTCCTCAATTTCTTCGGCCTCAATGGGATTGTTTTGGATTTCAAGGCGGACCAGGTTTTCGGCCTGATACAATGCCTTGGGTATGTCTGCTAGTTGATTGTCGAGCAAATGGATCGTTTCCAGGTTTTTGAGCCGGGCAACTTGAGCGGGCAGCTTCATCAATTGATTGTTGTTGAGATACAATTCTTTCAGCTTTTTGAGTTTGCCAATCTCAGGAGGTACTTGGGTCAAATAGTTGTGGCTGAGGTCTAACTTTTCCAGTTTGGTCAGCTTAAATATCTCTTGGGGAACCTCCTTAAGACAATTGTTGCTCAAATTCAATTCTTTGACTTGCTTGCATTTCTTAAAACTTAAGGGTAAGCCAATCAAGCGATTATTCGCCAAAGATACTTCCTGCAGGCGATTCAAGTTTCCAAAATCCTCGGGTAGTTTACTCAGTTCGTTGTCCGATAAATCGAGTTGCGCCAATAATGGCCAAGCTTCTGCAATGTTTGGCAATTCGTCGAACGCCTGTCCCATCAGCCCCAGTTTTTCCAATTGTTTCAGTTTCAGCAACGTTTCAGGAAATGCATCAAACAAATGACGAGGAGGTTGCTGTTGATAATGGTCGCCCTCTAGGTAAAAAGCAGTGAGATGCTCGATAGGTGGCACAATGTCATGCCGCACACACAGGGTTTTCTTGTACACATCGTCTCCCATCAATGGATACAACGCCTCGGGGAACCCCTGTCCCTCCATCAGTTGAAAAGCCAGGGCTACATTGGCCGTATCTTCACTGGTCAATAATCGTTGTATTTTTTTGGTATATTCGGTCACCTGCATTTGATATCCTTATTTTACAGCCTTCATCAACAAGCCACGGAGGGCTTTGTATACTACCTGATCGTTAAAATTTACTTGCTGACAAATTCCTAGTGTCATTTCTACCGCACTGAGGGTTGGGTAGATGTCCAAGTCCTCAATCAATTCACACAAACGCAAGACTTCATCGGCTTCTTGAGTCTGGACGGCTTGATGGAGTTGATCAAAAATGATACGAATACAGGCAGGTTGTTCCAAATTGGCAGGCAAGGGAATGGGGTAGTTTTGGTGTGCCCAGGCACGAAAATCGGTTTCAAATGCAACAGGTACGGCATTGTTACGGAGGGCTACTACACTGGCATCATCCTGATAGTGAGGCTGATACTGCTTAAATAACTTGGCAGCACCTTGATTAAGATCTTGGTATCTCCAGAGGTCAGTCAATGTTTTATCCACTTGATATACTGCCTCATAAAAACCATCGGATGCCAACCAACAGGTTTCACCCGGTAAAAATGACTGGGTTTGTATGTCAAATTGCACCGTACCGGTTCCCAGAGCACGGGTAATATAGCTCCTCAATTGGGTTTGAGCACCTATTTTTTTGGTTTGCTCGATGGCGTCATCGGTACTGAGCTGCTCGAGTTGCCCAGCACTTTGTAGGTAAATCCGAGAGTCGCCCACCGACGTATAATGAATCTGGTTGGTGGCTGCTTCCCAAACCACCGCGATGAAGGTCGTCATCATACCTTGGCAACGATGGGGCGCATTGGCTACTTGCTCGTCGGCTTCCTCACAAGCCTCAAGCAAGCGACGCTTTATATTTTTAGTCGTACTTTTGCTGATGTGCTCCAAAAAAGCATTGACCGCAACCGTCGATGCTTGGTCATCACAAGGTTTACTACCAACTCCATCGGCCAACGCCAGTGCTACCAATAAAGGGGACTCTCGTAATATGGTATAATCACAATTATCTCCATTCTTGGACTTGTCAGCTTTGGCTACTGATTTTGCAAAAACATCAAAAGGTATGGTCATTGGGCCCTGTCGTTACAGCATTTATCTCAATCTACGGTATTTACGCAAAAAAGCTTTGGCTTCTCGGTAGCGTTTGGTTCGTTTCTTGGCATACTTTCTCACTTTACGATAATATCGCTTGGCCAAACGCAGTTTTTTTTCATCTCGGGCCATACGGGCCAGCTCTGTCATTGCTGATTGGTAGTATCCCGATTCATAGGACTTGCTTTCTTCGGCATACTTTACCGTGAGTTGAAAATAGTTTTTAGCTCGCTCCTTATCCGGATAGCGATAGCGGTAGGTATACCCTAAAAAATAACTTGCATAACGTCCACTGATGGCCTCGTATCCCGTTTTGCCCGCCGAAATTTTGTTCATGATGCTGTTCGATACATTAATAAGTTCTGAATACCACCCCGCACTGAAGGCAATACTGGCATAACTTCGTTCAAAATAAGGGTTATCGGGAAAGGTTTTGTAGAGGTATTGGGCAAACTGAAGGGCCTTGGCGCGGTTCTTTTCGTAGTAACGATATATTTCCATCAAGTGATATTGGGCTTCGGTGCGGGTATAAAATGCATTGTACGCCACTTTCGTCAATTGTTCCAATCCCTTTTGTTTATTTCCTTTGGGAAACAACGCCAACAATGGCCTCAAAAGTGGTTTTTCTTTGCGCAATTGGGCCGTGTAATAATTGTACATGGCATCTCCAAACAACAACTCAGGACTCATTTGCTGGATTTTTTTCCCTCTTCTTAAATACTTCAAAGCAGCTTTGGCATCCAATACCGATTTTCTCCATTTTTTGCGATAAGCATAAAAAGTGGCCTTAAGACCATAGCCCGCCGACAAGAAAAATGAAGCCTCAATGTCTTTTTTATTTTTGCGATACATTCCCTTTGCCAGCCCAGTTACTTTGTCCATATAGTACAGGAATTTCTTGTCGTGGGTTTTGATATCCTGGTTGGGCATGATCTTCCAATAATTGCTCAAGCCAAACAAAAAATAAGGCATAGGGTGGTTGGGATGCTTTTCTCGAAAAAACTCAAAACTATTCTCGGCCAATTCAAACTTAAAATTGTACATCGCATTGATCGCGTGGGCAATGTCGATTTGGGTTTGCATATCTAGCAATAAAGGCTTTTTATCCTCTTTGCTATTATCAGAGCTTTCTACTTGAGCAAAAGTTTGAGGGCTGCTCCAAATAAGCATCAGTGCCATCAAGTAAATTTTGGTGTATTTTAGCGACATGGAGTGTTTCTTTTAGATATGGTTTTTTCATTCTCAACGACAAATTAGTAGCTGTAGTTTGAATACCCAATTTATTTTACAGAAGTCCTCTTGTTTTTGTCATAATTTGGGCGTGTTTCTGTCTAAAATCTAGCTTCAAGCACATTTTAACCTCATCTTTTTTGGATGAATTATTACCAAAAAATGTTTTTCTTCCTAACTTTGAGTCTTCTTGCAATAAGAAGTCATCTCGACTCTTATGAAGATAAAAGATTGACAATCAAACAAATGGAAGAATTAGACACAAGAAGATATCCTAAATGGCCATCTTCTTTGCTTTCTAATTTGTCTTATACATATAAAGTGTATTGATTATCAATTGTTTAGCAAATCTTTGGTTTAGCAAAAAATTTACAATTTTAACGTGCATAGCATCCAGTTAAAAGACAAAACTTTCGAGTCATATCTCGATGCAGAGTCCATCCAAAAAGAAGTGTCCCGTATCGCATCGGCCATAGATCAGGATTATGCACCACACTCCTTGCTGCTCGTCTGCGTGCTCAATGGGGCTTTCCGTTTTATGAGCGATTTGGTAACCCACATGACTACCGAGGCTGAGGTAGCTTTTATAAGAGTAGCCTCCTATGAAGGAACCCAAAGTACAGGTAAACTCACTGAGGTAATGGGACTGAATACTTCGCTCGAAGGCAAGCATGTGATTGTGGTTGAGGACATTGTAGACACTGGTTTTACAATTGCTCGCTTGTTGGAGACCTTTTCTAAACAGGCCCCAGCATCGCTTGAGGTGGCGACTTTACTTACCAAGCCAAGTTGTTTGAAAACAGATGTACACCCCAAATATGTTGGTTTTGAGATACCAGATAAATTTGTGGTAGGCTATGGACTAGATTACGACCAAAGCGGAAGGACGTTGAATGGAATATATGCAGTAAAATAAAGTATTACACATATATGAATATCAAGGAGTAATTGACAAACCAAAAGTCTAGACAACATCTGGCTTGACAAAATTGCTCCATACAATGGTTTTACATTGTAACAAGTACAGTCAATGAACTGTGCTGCCCCGTTTACGCATTGATTGACCTATCGCAGGTCGTTCAGGCGTTTTTTAGACTGTTATCTACATATGTCATTCAAGTTGAGGAATTCCTCAATACAAAACTTTAAATTTAAATAAACTTATAATGCTTAATTTAATATTGTTTGGCCCTCCAGGAGCCGGAAAGGGAACTCAAAGTAAAAAAATCATCGCCAAGTACAATTTAATTCACTTATCTACCGGAGATTTATTACGTAGCGAGGTAGCCGCAGCTACTCCACTAGGACTCAAGGCGCGTGACTTGATGAGCCAGGGAAAGCTGGTACCCGATGAAATCGTGGTAGGTATGATAGACAACAAGCTGAAATCAAATCCAGATGCCAAAGGTTTTGTATTTGATGGCTTTCCTCGTACAGTAGCACAAGCAGGGGCGTTGGATAAAATTTTGACCGACAATAATCAGAGCATTTCACAAATGATTGAGCTCAAGGTAGACGATCAGGAATTGATTTCTCGAATTTTGGAGCGTGGTAAAACGTCTGGCCGTCCTGACGACCAACACGAAGGCTTGATCCAAAGTCGTTTGGAGGTTTACAAAAGTGAGACTGCTCCGGTAGCTGACCATTATAAATCTCAAGGAAAATACGTTGAGATAGATGGCATTGGAACCATCGATGGCATTTTTGAAGCACTGAGCAGCAAAATAGATGCGCTGGCTTAGTTGTGTTTCTACAGGAAAAGGTTATTCATTAGCACCCTCTATTGGATAACCTTTTTTTAATTTTATGCGCTGAGGTAGCCCCTGAGGTCCAGATAGAAGCACCCCAGGTAACTACCATTGTATAACAACCCATAACCCATTTTTGCTTTGTCAAATTCTAACTTTATAGATTACGTAAAAATCCAGTGTCGCTCAGGACACGGAGGAGCTGGCTCTTCACATTTTCGTCGGGAAAAACACGTGCCCAAAGGAGGGCCTGATGGAGGCGATGGGGGCCGGGGAGGTCATATTATATTGCGAGGCAATGCCCAACTGTGGACGTTGCTCCACCTTAAGTATCAAAAGCATGTGATCGCCGAAAATGGTAAACCAGGGGAAGGAGCAGGACGTAGTGGTGCCCAAGGCAAAGATATTATATTGGAGGTTCCCATTGGAACGGTGGCCAAAAATGCCGAATCGGACGAATTAAAGCTTGAGATTACTGAAGACGGCCAAGAGATTGTACTTACTCCGGGAGGCAAAGGAGGATTGGGTAACCGTAACTTTAAATCGTCTACCAATCAAAGCCCTCATTATGCCCAACCAGGCACGGAAGGAGTAGAAGAATGGGTGGTACTAGAGCTTAAATTATTGGCTGATGTGGGTTTGGTGGGCTTTCCCAATGCCGGCAAATCTACCCTACTCTCGGTGGTATCGGCCGCAAAGCCCGAAATAGCCAACTATGCCTTTACTACTTTGGTACCCAATCTGGGGGTAGTGGCTTATCGTGATTACAAATCGTTTGTTATGGCCGACATTCCAGGAATTATAGAGGGCGCTTCGGAAGGTAAAGGACTGGGAATAAGGTTTTTAAGACACATTGAACGAAATTCTATTTTGCTGTTTCTGGTTTCGGCCGAAAACATCGACATCAAGGCTGAATACGAAACCTTGCTGGATGAATTACGCAAGTACAACCCTGAATTACTGGATAAAAAACGTATCTTGGCGGTATCTAAGTCTGATTTGTTAGACGATGAATTGGAAGAAGAAGTACAGAAAATTCTGGATACTGAAATCCCTGATACCATTCCTTCGATTATATTTTCTTCGGCTACTCAAAAAAACCTGGACCCACTCAAAGACATCATCATGCAGATGTTAACCAGACAAGATGAGCAGGTTTTTGAATAGTTGAATGACTTTTGGGGCACATTGTATCGCAAGACGATTGAACGATCAAGAAAATGATGAAAAAGACCAAACTTTGGCTGGATTTTAAGGTAAGGGCCTACGAGGTAGATGTATATAATCGGGCATCAATGGTGACCATTGCCAATTATTTACAGGAAGCCGCCGGGCAACACGCCGATCACTTGGATATTGGAGTACGCGACCTGCTTCGTCACGATTGGACTTGGGTACTGACTCGTTTGAAAATAGATATGCAGCATTTTCCGGGACAGCAAGAAGTCATCAAAGTGCTTACCTATCCAGTAGGTTTTGATAAATACTTTGTATATCGTAATTTCATTGTATACAATGCTCAGGAAGAAGAAATTGGACGGGCTCAAAGTACCTGGGCGGTGATGAATGTGCAGGCCCGCAAAATGATTGGGGTTCCAGAGATGATTTCCAGTATTCGGCTACCCGATGACGAACCTTTTGTAGACCGCTTGAAGGGACGAATTGCAAAAATAAACACTCCACAATATCAGGAGAGTTTCAAGGTGCGTTGGTTTGACCTGGATACCAACAACCACACCAACAATGCTTACTATTTGCAATGGGTAATAGAATCGCTCCCTCACGAAACCCTCCAAAACAAGCAATTGACCTCGATAGACATCATGTTTAGAACCGAAACCATTTGGAAAGATGAAATTACTGGCCAAGCCGCAGTGATCGATGAGGCCTCTTTTGGTCATCAATTGATTCGTCAGCGAGATCAAAAAGAATTGGCGCAGGCGATGACGGTTTGGAGGTAAAACAATTGGCAAGTTTGGCCTTTTTAATGGCTATATAGTTGCGTAATGCGTAGCCCAACCATATAGCCATTCATATTTTCGGTTTTTATCCCATTCTTAGTTTAGATTACACTATTTGCTCACAAAACGGTGTCCTTGACGATCTATGATGCGCTTGCCTTCTTTGGCTACTACAAAAGGTACCTGGTCTACTTCCCAATCAATCACCAATCCTTTGGCTACCCCATCGGCCGCTTTTTTGCCATAAAGCAATTGTACCAAGTACAAGGCCGCCTCAAACGAACGGGCCCCTCCGGCTGAAGTAATGTATTTGCCATCGTGAACAAACCACACCTTGTCTACCACATTGAGCTGAGGAAAACGCTTTTTGAATTTGCCTACATCGCCCGGAAAAGTAGTACAGGCTACTTTGTCCAACAAGCCCGCTTGGGCCAATACAAAAGCCCCGTCACAATGTGAGGTAATGTATTTGGCCTCTTTGTCCACTTTTTTCACAAAATCAATCAAGGCTTGGTCCTCCAAATCGGTATCTAAGTGATGTTCGGCGCTAGGCACCACTAATACATCTATTTTAGGAAGATCACCTTCAGTATAACTATAGTCAGGCAAGATACGTTGCCCCTCAAAAGTACGAATGGGCGCCTTGGACTTGGCTACCGTAAATACCTTCATGCCAGGCTTGGCGTGAAAAATAGTATGCTGAAACATATCAATCGGAGCAGTAAGCTCGGTATTGTAAGTGCCATCCATAATCAAAAACGCCACATTGAGGGTGTCTTGAGGCTTGTCTACTTTGGGCAATACGATTTTATCTAATGGCTTTGTTTCGGTTGGGGTAGTAGAGGTAGCAGCGTCAGCGGTTTCGGATGGTTGGCTTTGACGATCCTGCGCCTGGGGTTGACAAGCTACTATCAGCGCAACCAAGGCGATTATTTGGAGAAATTTAGTCATTGTTTTGGTGCTTAATAGCCTGATAGATGGCTAACATCTATCAGGTTTAAAAATAGTCTACAATAAATTTCAACAAAGTTATAAAGTTTCACAGGAAATGTTTGTTAGCAAAGGTTTAAATAACTTGGTGAGCCCTCTAATAACCATGAACTGATGATACACAATCAAACTTAGGTTGTCCCTCATTTTTCTTTCTTACTTTTTTTATTGATTTGCCGAAGCGCCTCATTCAACTGGGTATCTTGGCTCTTAATCAAGTCTTGTCGGGTGAGCTCCACTGGGTAATCAGGCAATACGCCACTTCCCTTAGCCACCGTTTTGTCTTTGACGTATTTATTGACCCTCACCAGTGACAGGCGCAGCATTATTTTAGAATGGGGCAATTGGTACAAAACCGGATATTGCCCAGTATGAAAATAATACCCTCCCCCGGTTTCTTCACCAATTAACTTGATACGTTCGTCGTTTTTGGCATTCAGGGCAAAGGCCACCCCCGCCGAAAAAGTTTGCCCTCCAATCAATACATACACCCTTCCTTTGAAACGTTTCTTTTGGGGGCGCATTCTGGGCTCGACCCTGTCTACTGCAAGTACCCATCGTTGGCCCTGCTTTTTGGCTGGGCCAAAATACATTTTTACAAACTTGGTGTAGTCCGACATGGCGTGCATTACATACTGAGACTCCGGCAATGTTTTGGTAATCACACTCTCCGAGATTCTTTGCTTGAAGGGTTCAGCAGCAACATAAGTAAACAACGTAATGGCATTGGCCCGATATCCGCCATTGTTTTGTCGCACATCTATGATGAGATTTTTGGCTTTCTTTTTCCTAATTTGTTTTTGTAGCCCTAGCAATTGACTTTTGAATACTTGGGGATCTATGCCAAAAGAATTGACCACCAATACTGCGGTTTTGGTACTTGGTATAAAGTAAACGTAGGGCCAACGAGGGTTTTTGGGCTTGTTTTTGGCAAACAAAGGGCGGTATTGTCTAAACCAGGAATTTCTCTGGGGGAACCTTTGTCCGATGCGCTGGAAGCTTTGACTTTGCACAGTACGTGTTTTCATCTTTCCGCTGGGCGTACTGTAGGTCACCTTAAATTCTTTGTGATAGCCAAACTCATACAAAAACAAAATACCAAATTCGTTCTCAATCTGGCGGTATTTTTTGATAAGGTTGTACCCATCAGATGGGGCATATTTCAACAGGCTCTGGAGCAATTCTGGGTACTTTATGTCATTGACCGACAGGACTTGGGCTCCTATTGGAATCCCAAACTCATCGGTGTCGGTGTATAACTTGCCGCCAATTATTTTGAGTAACAAAGGAAACAGAGAAGGTACTTGGGCCATTTTGGGGTGCATTACCTGACAGTGACCATCTTTTGCTTGATTGGCCAGTTCGCTCAAGTGTTTGAATAAGCCTTCGGCCGTTTTCAGGGTCTTCATTTCTTGGGTCTCGAATCGCTGAAAACGATCATCCCAAACTTGCTTGGAAGTATAGGCATACAAACTGGGGTGTCCTTGGGTGAGTATGCGCTTGAATATTTGATAATCTTGCTGGATTTGTTGGGGAGTTAAAACAGTTTGAGCAAAAGTAGTAAGGGTACACAACAGTGCGCCCAATAAGGTGATGGTTTTCATGATTGGTTTGGTAATGAAATTGAATGTTTTATTAACCATTACCCACAAAGTAGGCGCTTTGTCCCTTACCTTGATTTATCATTCATTGATTCAATATTATCTGAGCAGTTTTGTAACTATGGCCATTTGGCTTACTACCAGGTTATATTCCTTCCCAATCAATGCTTTTTCCATAAATTACCAATAAAAAGAGGAGATCGCACATAATAAAAAATTGCTTGTAACCCTACATAACCAAGCCCTCCCAGCGCTACTGCTTTCCAATCTTGAACCAACCAGGTTACTACTGCTACCAACGCCCAGTACAGCAGTGTAATAAACAAAGTATCACCTTTAGAGGTAGCCCCTACCGTTTTGTTCGTATCAATATTTAGGTCTTGTATCTCGGTAGTCTGAACCACCTCAGTAGCACGTTGGCTTTCTCCTGTGTAAATTTTCACAAATGCTTCCAAATCCCAGTCCAATCCATGTACATTCAGATGAGGCACCTCCTTCAACTGCCTGAGGGCATGAGCATTACTCACCATTTCACCCGTCAGCCAAACCGTTTGCAGTCCAGGGTCATCGGCATCCCTCCACAGGTCAGTTACTTTATTCCAATCACTTATCTCATTCCCTCGTAGATCGAGTACTTCCAGGGTAGCGGGTAGTGCCGACCAATCCCATTCTTTGATCCAGTTGTGGCTTGCGTTCAGTTTTTTAAGTTCCGGGCAAGCATTCATCAAGGCTTCAATTGCTTCAAAATTTATTCTGCTACCACTGACATCGAGTTCTTCTAAACTGTATAACATAGGGACACTAAAGAGGGTAGACGGAGGCAAGCAACTATCCAAATAGAGTTTCTGGAGGTTTTCCAAGCATTCCAACTCTTGTGGAAAGTTACCAAAATGATTGGTGGCACCTTGATTAGCGCTCCGGGCATCACCCAAGTTCAGTTCTTTTAACCAAGTGCAGTCAAATACATCAGGAGGCAATGCTTTTAGCCCACACCGTCCCAAATCCAGGCGAGGATTTTGGGTTGCTTTGCAAGCCTCAATCAATTGTTGCGCTTGCGTAAAATCATTGTCTGGGTATCTCCCCCATCTGATATCCAAGCCTCGTTGCATCAAAGGACGCAAAGGAGTTAGATCTACTCGGTTCCCATTGATCTCGATGCGTACCACATTTCCCAATTCAGCTAATAAAGGGATTTGAGCCCTGATCAAATCGGCCAATGGGGACAAATCTCCCAAGGGGTTATGATCTAACTCTAACCACCTCAAACGGGTCAACCCAGTCAATGGGCTAAGGTCTACTACCTGATTGACCATCAGATGCAGTTCTTCGAGCGGTTCCAGGTATTTCAAAGGGCCAATGTTCTGAATTTGATTATGCTCTAGTCTGAGCTTTTTTAAGTAAATCAACCCAGAAAGATCGGGCAATTCAGTCAGGTCATTGTAACCCAAATCCAGCTGCTCAAGCGACACCAAGTGCGAAATAAATTTCGGATCAAAATTTTCGTAAGCATGCAGTACCAGTTCCTTCAGTTGGGGTAAGTCCTTCAGAATAGCCGTATCGGTCGATGGTTTTGGATACCAACGTAAGGTATGTAGCTGCCTCAGCTTTTGGAGAAAGCCCATATCTTTCATCGCTTCATTGGTAGATAACTCAAGGGTGTGCAACTGGGTAAAGTGATCTACAAAAAACACATCCGAAGCGGGATTGTCTCGAATATTTAACCAATGAAGGCCCATTTTGGGCATTTCTAAAAATAAGCTAAAACTGGTAATCTGATTATGATATAAATTCAGTTGCTCTAATTGGGGCAGCTCTAGTACAAAATCAAGCTTCGTGAGGCGGTTATCACTCACATCTAGTCTTTTGAGGGCGGGTAGTTCAGCCGGAAAGCTTAAATCCTGCAAATAACAACTCTTGATTTCAAGATTGGTCAAATCAAGGAGCTCAATTGGAAACTCAAGATGATTTATTGGATTCTCGCTCAGGTTTAAACTTTCAAGCGCCGGAAATTTCTCCAAAAAATCCAGCGATTGGATATGGTTTTCATGTAGGTCAAGCGTGCGTAAATGAGGCAAACGTTGTACGCCATCAAAAGCATCTGCTGACAGGTTACTGAAGCGAATACTCAGGGTTTCCAGCTGAGGAGCACTATTGAGCAAGTCCGAAAGGCCATCAATGTTTACATAGTCCAATATCAGATGTTTCAAGGCAGGCAAAATGGCCGGAAATAATCCAGAATCAGGAGTTTGATCGGTCAAATTCAGGTATTCCAGTTGAGGAAGGTTAGAAAGCAAATCAAGTCCCCATTCTATCTCATTACTATCCAGGTCCAGGTAGCTCAACTCCGACAAACGATCAATCCCAGTCAAATCTTGCATATTTCCATAGCCCAAATGTAGTTTTTGTAACTGCTTATGCTCGGGTAAACTCCCTAAATGAGTCAAATTACGATGACCAAGGTGAAGTTCTTTGAGGGTTACCAAACTTTCCAAAAAACTCAAATCTGTCACCTGGCAACCAAACAAATTCAAGACCTCCAGCTGCTTTAACTCGCCAAGGTGAGCCAAAGATGATTGCTCCCAGGCGTCGTTGCCACCTTCTTTTAGGTTGAGTACTTTCAAAGCAGAGAGTTGTTGGATTTGCACGGGTATGGCCAACAAACGATTGGAGGTATTGAATCCTAACAACCGATGGTCAGTGGGCTTGATCTTTCGGTTAGGATACTCATTCCTGCTGCTGAGGTTCAGTTCCTCGAGCCAGGTACAACCAAATAGTGCCTTGGGGAGTTCATACAATCCGCAGTTGCTCAGGTCTAATGTGGTACTACGGGTATTTTTACATTCTTCTATGAGTTCTAGGGCTATTTTTGACATGGAATATCCTTGAATTAATCTACCGTGAAGAAATAAAACAGATTTAGGACAAAGGTGCAAATAGTCTGCAGGGTTTTGACCTAAAGACACTTTACAAGCGACAATCGATAAAAAAGCAAGTTTTGATAAAATGGATTGCCTGGAAGTCATTAAATTAAATTTGAGTATTTTGCAAACACATCCATTCCTCGATAAACTTGGAATAACCGCACCTTTGTCTAGCGCAAACGTCTGCTTGTGATACGACGCTTGCGCCAGGGGAGAAAATAAAAAACATCATATATGAGAAAATCTGTCCTACTATTACTACTTATAATGGTCTGGGGATTGGGCCAGGCCCAAACCACCGTTTATTTGGTACGCCACGCCGAAAAGGCCAAAAATAAATCGCGTGACCCTCAATTGACCCCAGCGGGCAAAGCACGGGCTCAAACCCTAAAAAAGTTATTGAAAAAGGAAAAAATCGCGGCAGTATATTCTACCAACACCATCCGCACGATGGAAACCGGGCGTCCTGTAGCCGAGGCCAATGGGGTCAAAGTACAAAGCTACAATCACCGTGATCAAGAATTTTTAGCTGAGGTATTACAAAAACACCCCGGAAAAACAGTACTGGTAGTAGGTCATTCCAACACGGTACCCGCGCTACTCAACCGCTTGTTGCGAGAAGACCGCTACAAAAACATGGACGAAGCGGTGTACGATAATTTGGTAAAAATCACTCAACGCAAAGATGGCAAGCTAGACGTTGCTCACATTAAATTTGGCCAAGTCAGCCCTCCTACTTTCCCCAAAAACAAGCGCTCTAAAGTAGTCTCTTATGAGGTCCGTGATGCCGACGTAAAAACCATCGACGGGTTGGTCAAAGCATTGTATGAGGTGATCTCTGGACCCAAAGGTCAACAACGCAACTGGGCTCGTTTCAAGTCGCTTATGCGCAAAAATGCCTTGATGCAGGCCGTTGCTACCCGCCCTAATGGTCAGCAAATAATGGTTTCTATGACGCCCGATGGCTACATTACCCGCTCGGGACCTTTTCTGGTGAGTAATGGCTTTTTCGAGACCGAAATTGGTCGCCGGGTAGAGCGATTTGGCAATATGGCCCACGTATTTAGCACTTATGAAAGTCGCAATACCAAAAATGGGAAGGTATTTATGCGTGGAATCAATAGCATCCAATTGGCCTACGAAAAGGATCGCTGGTGGCTGGTGAGTATTCTCTGGAACAGTGAAACTCCTAAAATGCCTATTCCTGAGAAGTATTTGAAGAAGAAGTAGTTTTTCTTTAGTCCATAGTCCACGGTCGACAGTCCATAGTTTTTTTAGTTGGGAGTTGGGAGTTCGTAGTGTTTTTTAGTCAATAGTCAATGGTCCATTAATTGAATGAAAAGTGAAAAATGAAAAATAATACGTCGCCTTGCGCAACCATTTAGCAATTTAACAATGGGCGAAGCGAAACAATAGAATAATACCATAGTAGTGCGTCGCTTCGCGTAACCATTTAGCAATAAAGCAATCAGCGCAGCGGAACAATAAAACAATTTAACCATAGAGTTCTACTCACATAAAAAAAACTCCCCTCTAATCATCATTAGCCAAGGGGAGTTTACATATAAACCAAACTATTGGCACGCTGCCTGCTTCATCATTTTAGCATTGGTTTCTTTACCCCAAGTGGGCATCAACTCGTTTTTGGGCTGAAAAGCTTCAAAGTTTTGAGCCGCCGATTTGAAAGAAGGGCAAGCCTGCGCTTTGCCTCCACCAAATGCGGCTGGCATGTTCATTTGCAAGATGGCTTCCAGAAAGTAAGGGCGCGGATTTTTAGGGTTCAATGCTTTGGCTTTCCCCGCTTTGGCAAATACCGCCCCGCTGTACTCACGCCCTCGCGATATGGGATCTACCGCCAAACGAGTAAGGGTAAGGTAGGCATCCAGGGCTACAATCTCGGAGTTATTAGGAGATAACTTGGCCGCAGTCTTCAGCAATGCATTGGCTTTGTCAAGTATTGCATCTTTTTTGGTGCCCTCCTGCTCAAAGTTAGTCAGACGAATGTAGGTATAAGCAGCGTAGTAATTGGGCAACCATTTGCTTTTTTCGGCACTGGCAATGCGTTCAAATTGATTGGCTACGGCTTGCAGATCGGCTTTGGTTTTGGCCGCTTTCATTTTACCTATATTCGCTTTCATGGCTTTCTTATATTTGTCGCTATCGACAAATGGGGCCTTTTTATATTCATCGCCATTGTTATTGGCAAATAAATGAAGGGTAGCTAAAACACAAACGAGTAATAAGGTGAACTTTTTCATGATATTTTTAAATGATGAATGAGTAAATGGTTTGATTAAGTAATTCGTAAAAAATAAAGTTTCGTGTTTTTAGTTGGTAGTTCGGAGTGTTCTTTAGTCGATAGTCAATGGTCCATAGTCCATAGTAGCGCGATGCGGAACAATTAGTTTTTGATCCATAGTTTTGCTTCGCAGAATCAATCATCAACAATTAAACATTAATAATTACTATAGTGCTTCACGCAACCATTTAACAATCAGCCGAAGGCGGAACAATGTAACAATAGAAATAAATCATAGCCCACAGACGTAGTCTTTGAGATTGAACTATTCCGTTTCTTTCAATTTTTCCAAGGCCGCTTGCGCTTGCTTATTTTTAGGATTGAGTGCCAAAGCCTTTTGATACGCTTGTCGGGCCTTTACCGTGTCTTGTTCCAGCTCGTAAAGCTGGCCCATACGCCACCAAGCATAAGTAGGCGCCACAATTTTACTATTGTTAGCCGAGGCTTTGCCCACATAATAACGTAGGTATTGAATGCCTTTGCTAGTGTGCATTTGGGCAAATACTGCGGTGCGCGCGTATTGATAATAAGCATTCAAGTAATTGTTGTCTTTCTGAATGGCCCGCCCCAATTCCTGAAAAGCACGGACGTATTTTTTTTGAGTTTGAAGCAACATACCCAGCTTGTAGTATACCTTAGATTGACGGTCAGAAAACTGCAAACATTTACGATACGCGGCTTCGGCAGCGGCATATTCTTTTTTGGCTTGATAAATCGTAGCCAATAAATCATACCCTCTGTCTTTATCTAGTTTGATGGCCTCCTCGGCTTGCGCTTTGGCCTTAGTAGTGCTCCCTCCTGCAATGGCGGGGGCATTGATGTAGTACATTGCCAACGAGTAGCGGGCGTCAATTGAGTTGGGGGCGATTGCTACTGCTTTTTGATAGGCATTTTTCATCTTCCGGGCCAACATCCCCTTTTTCATAAAGTTAGATACTTTACTCATTCGTCGACTGTAAGCATGGCCCAGCCACAAATAGTTGTTTTCGTTGTTCGGTTCGGCCTTGGCTGCCTTTTTAAACGAAGTCACTGCTGCTTCGTAGTTTTTGTGGGCCAACTGTTGCTTGCCTTGTTTAAAATCGGGGTGATTTTGAGCCCCCACCTGACCCATGGCCAACAATGAGGTGAATAAAATGGTGATAAGATATTGTTTCATAATGAATGGTGGTGAATGAGTGATTTGATTGTTTTAATTATTTTTACTTCTTACCAATGGTGATAAACATGCCTACAAACACATTGCGATCTACGGCTTGGCCCACGGCCTGTCTTTGGCGACCATCGGCTGAATACCGATAACCAAACACATTTTGCACTCCCAAGAGGTTATTTACTGAGGCAAACACAATGGTAGCATGGTTAAACACGGAGGTCAAATAAGTATAAGTCAGACTCAGGTTATGAAAAGCCGGGGTACGGTCACCGTGAAAAGCTTCATTATTGGGGTTGAAATATGGTCGGCCCGAATTAAAAGTATAAGTGAATCCTACGAAGCTATTCAAACTACTGAAGTATTGCTTGTACACTGCCGACACGGTATGTTTGGCAGCAAAATTTGGGGTAGCCAACGCTGGAAAGTGCTGGAAGTCGCGCTGGGTATCCAAAAAAGAGTAAGAGATCCAATAGTCTACATTTTTCAAGGTAGATTTATCGCGCCAAAACAGCTCTATTCCTCGGGCAAAACCATACCCTTGGTTATTCAATTCAGGGGTCGCTTGATTGGCCAGGTTTTTCACCAAACGGTCATATTGTTTGTAATAAGCTTCTACCCTAAACGTGCGCTTACCAGGAATCATCCACTGATAGTTGACCAGATAATGGGCGGCTTGCTCAAATTGCAGGTTTTGAGGAGTTTGGTTCACTTGGGCCTGCATCAAGTCGTTTCTTTGAGGAGTTTGGTAAAATATACCGTAAGCTGTAGATACTTGACTGTATTTGCCTGTTTTGTAGGCCAGCGACACTCTAGGTGCCAGGTTTTGTTGTTGCAGGAAGTTTGAGTTCTCCCAACGCACGCCTACCCTTCCGGCCAGTTTTCGAGTAAAAAACAACTCCGTTTCTACAAAAGCCGCGGCATAGTTTTCTTCCAATCCTCGATACAAGTCGTTGATGCCTTCGTCAAAGTTGAAGCGTTGCACTTCGCCCCCAAAGCTAATACCTGAATTTTCGCCAATGGTTCTTTGTAAAACTACCCGCCCTTGTTGTAAGCGCTCTTGTTGAAAAATGCGGTCCCCATTCAGCAAAATCAAGTCGTGATCGTGACTGTAAGAAGCCCCCAACTGTATCATCCAGTGTTTGCCTAACATTTCTTTCCAAGTAGTATTCAGGTAGGCATTGTCGTTGTTTAGTCCCAAGGCATTGGTGGTATTGCCCAAGCTGATGTCGTCATAGTCCATAGCCAGCTCCGATTGGGCATAAGTGCTGTATACTTTCAACAGGCCAGTTTGGGAGGTTTTTTGGCGAAATACGAGTGAGCTTTCCAAGTTTTCGGGTGGTTTTTGCCAGTTTCGGTTTTGCGGAATCAAGGCAAAGGCCGGACGTAAATTGATATAACTGGCATTCAGGCTCAATGACGTATTTTCCCAACGCTGGGTATGCCCCCCTCCTACTCCTACGGTCATCAGGTTGATGTTGGTCTCGGTTTTGTCGGCCAATCCTCGAGAGTTGAGCACCAACACCGACGAAAGCGCCTGGCCATACTGGGCCGAATATCCTCCGGTACTAAACACGGTTCCTTTGAACAAAAAAGGTGAAAATCTTCCACGTTGAGGTACATCGGGTACCGAACTATAAAATGGATTTTGTACGGTAAGCCCATCAATCAGGGTTTTGGTTTCATTGGCTGCCCCACCTCGTACAAACAGCCCTTCAGACTCCCCTACAGTTTGGGTACCCGGCAAAGCCTGAAAAGCACCAAACAAATCTCCGGCCGCACCTCCCGCAGTAGTGGCAATGTCTACCGAATTGAGTACCACTACTCTTTTTTCGTCACTGGCTTCAAACGCTCCCGCAGTAATCACCACTGTGTTGAGTTCGTTGGCTTCTTCCCGCAGTTTGATACTAAAAGTCATTGGTTTACCTTGGGGCAATACTTTTTGACGATAAGTGATGAAACTAATGTAAGTGACTAGCAAGGTGACTTCCTTAGCTTCCTGAGTGGTAAACTGAAAACGGCCATTGACATCGGTAGAGGTGCCATCGTAAGTCCCTTCCAAAGACACATTGGCTCCAATCAAGGCTTCTCCTTTTTCGTCAGTCACCAATCCGCTTATTTGGGTTTGGGCTTGGCTCTCTATCGCGATATTGCAAAAAACAAAGCAAATAAGGTAAATGAAACAAAGTTTAGTCATGGTTATAAAGTTTGGCTAATGATTTAATACAAAGAAAATAGCCAAACGCTTCACTTACTTGGTTCTGGGAGCGAACTGGTCAATCGGTTGAGTGAAATGTAGGGGAGGGAGGGTGAAGTGGTATTAATTGTTCTATTGTTTCGCCTGCGGCTGATTATTAAATCATTTTATTGCTCCGCTACGCTCATTGCTGCATTGTTAAATGGTTGCGCGAAGCGCTATAGTAATTATTGATTCTGCGAAGCAAAATTATAGACTAAAAAACCGTTTAATTACAACGCATCGCGCTACTATGGACTATGGACCATTGACTATCGACTAAAAAACACTATGGACTGTCGGCTGTGGACTATGGACCATTGACCCGACTTTCCGCACGTATGCTTTGTAGTTTAAATAATTAATAAACTACTG
>CALDJV010000684.1 GCA_937899305.1 uncultured Cytophagaceae bacterium | reverse complement strand
TATTGGAGCTATTAACAGTTTTATAAAATAGAAGGGGGCGAACATGTTGTAATATATGGGCAGCTTTTCAAGTTTCCGATTGTACCAGGGTGGGTCATGCTTCACTTCAACACCCGCAAAAATGGTGGGTTGAATGAATCATTTTTGATTGTTGAGGATGAATTAAGTACCAATCATTTCACCTTGTTTAGCAGCGTTTTGTTTTAATACCAATAACGGCATTAATACCGATACGAAAAAATAAGGTATTCTGTGCAAAGATATCATTTTAAAAAGCGCTTTTATTAAGATTTACCTCCTATTATTTTGTTAATCACAGCATCTTTGAAAAAAGAAAGCTGATAAAAGAAGCACGGACGAGTCAAAATAAAAACTTCACTTTCGATAAATTACCCTTACACATTATAGGTTTAAGCAACAAAGTTTGTTAAATCTGGATTCTTAGGAGATGGGCATACTATTCAACAAAGATTAAGGATACATCACTTCCTGATTATTTTTAAATTACCCCAATTTTCCCAACTTATTTCTGATAAATTCCGTATAGGAAAATTCACAATTCTTTTTATCTTACGATATTTTATCTTATATATATTTTTTTTGTTTAACTACCTTTTGTGACGAACCCCCTTGGAAACTTTCCTTTGGGGTTCTTTTTATATTTGGCATTTCTAGTAAACATTTATCTAATCAACTTGTTTGAACAGGTTTGTTAATGTTTTGTTATCTCCTGATAATCTGAAAGTTAGACTTGAATCCCTCCGCAAAGCGCATTTCGTTCCCATAAAGATATGATGTACTCGTTGGTCTAGAAAATACCGATCTAGGTAGATTATATTCCCCCATCAATTTACAATATCATAGCTTTGTATCATCACTTCTAAACTATTCGTCAGCGTAAATGCCTCAAAATATACAAACACTAACCCCACTCTAAATTGGTTCAAAAATATTGGTCATCACACCATAGATCGCAATTAGAGACAAATCATTGCTTATTTACAATCTTCAACTTATCCAGCATTGATCCAGCATATATGATGGTCAGGCTTTGTTATTTTGTATTAGGGAGGATGTAATAAATAGTCTTCCTATTAGGGCCAGTGGTTTTACGGATAGATGAGGCTATTTAGCCTTCGGCAGAGCTCGGCACAGCAGAGCTGTAGCCATCGGTTTTTGCGCCCATAGCAGCGCTACGGGCAATAAAAATAACGAAATATATTCGTGAAAGAACGGCTACTAATTGGATATGTTATTTTTTGGATACTCCCTTTAATCATATGTAAATTTTTATACCATGAAAAACCTATTTCTATTAAAACTCCTTTTCCTTGTAGTGACTACTTTGGGAGTGCAGGCTCAGAATAAATCGAAGCCCACTCAACGTAGGCAAATACCGGCCATTGGTAAGGTGTACGGAACAGTACAAGATGCCAAAACTGGAAAACCAGTGGAATTTGCTACGGTAGCCTTGTATAATGTACGCACCAAAAAAATAGCCACTGGAGCCATTGCCAATGCCAAGGGTAAATTTTCTATTAGTGAAATCCAGCTGGGTATGTATGAGGTGAAGATCAATTACATTGGCTACAAAGTAAAAACCGTTGGTCCAATCCGACTATTTCCAAAAAAATATCGGGGTGAGGGAATTGAGCAAAACCTGGGAGATATCAAGATTGAAGCCACTGCGGCCAAACTAGAAGCAGTTACGGTAACCGCAGAACGCGACGACATCGAGATCAAGGCCGACCGTAAGGTGTTCAATGTAGAAAAAAACATTACCAGTACTGGAGGTACCGCCCTCGAGGCTCTACAAAATGTCCCTTCTATTGATGTGGATCAGGATGGAAATGTAAGTCTGCGAGGCAGCGCCAATGTAACTGTTTTTATTGACGGAAAACCTTCGGGGCTCACTGGGGGCGGACGTCAGGCGGCTCTTGAACAAATTCCAGCATCAAGCATCAAAAAAATTGAAGTCATCACCAACCCATCGGCCAAGTATGACCCCGACGGTATGTCAGGAATCATCAACATTGTATTGAAGAAAAATGTGCTTCGCGGGTTGAATGGCTTTGCCAATGTGAATGTGGGTACCAACGACAAATACAGTGGTTCTTTACGTTTGAATCTACGTACTGGTAAAATCAATACCTACGTTACTTACAGTGGCAATTATTTCAATCGTTTTTCTAATAGTTCAAGCGATCAACAAAACTTCAACGGGGATACCACTACTCAGATATTGCAAGTGAATGATGGAGACATGCGCTTTTATTCCAATTTATTGAAAGCAGGTATAGATATCAACCTGGATGAAAAAAACGAATTGTCATTCAGCGCCTTGTATAGCCTAAGAGGTTTTGGTAGAGACCAGCTCAGCGACCAATCACTGGGCCAACGCGTTGGTTCAGGGGCCATTACCCCATTATCGCTTACCCTACAAGACAATAAATTAGCCAGTACTGGTAACAATATGGATTTCAACGTAGGATATAAACGTTATTTCAATAATCCAGATAAGTTGTTATCCTTTGATATGCGACACTCTCGCTCTAATAGTATATTTTCCTCAGACCTAATCGTACAACCTCTCGATATCACCAGTAGAACGCCTGATGGTACTGCAGTCCTTACGCTAAACGAAACCGATAATCAATTCAACATTACGACTGCACAGGTAGATTTTGAACTCCCTGTTACCAAGGCAATGAAGTTGGAAATGGGAGCCAAAACCACGATACGTAACATTTTCAACGGTTTTTCGGTGAGTGAAGATGCTACCGGAACCGGTAATAACTTGGTACCTGACTTGACTCAAAACAATGATTTCCGCTACGATGAATATGTATATGCAGCTTATGCAATCTATAATCATCAGTTTAGCAAGAAGTTATCGTTTCAGGCAGGACTTCGGGTAGAACAAACAATGTCGGATGCAGTCGTGGAAAACACGGATCAACGATTCGAAAACGAATACTTGAATCTTTTCCCTAGTGGTTTCATTACTTATAAAGTATCCAAAAATGGAACTTTTTCGGCCAACTATAGTCGCCGAATCAATCGCCCTCGTACCCGAGCCTTGAACCCGTTCCGGTTGAGGGTCAATACCAACAATTTTTACCAAGGAAACCCTGGGTTATTGCCCGAGTTTATCAACTCATATGAATTGAATTACAGCCATACCTGGAAAGGGACGACCTTCAATATTTCTAGTTATTTCCGTGACATTCGCGGGTCTATCCAACGTTTTCGTATCACTGACCCCATTACCAATATTACTACCAGTACTTTTGAGAACATCGCTTCGGGTCGTAACTATGGAGTGGAACTCATTTACAATATGAGACCAGCCAAATGGTTCAACTTTACCTTAAGTGGTAATTTTTATCGTACCGAAATTGATGGTTCCAATGTAGAAGAAGGGGATTTGAACAACGATGCTTACAGTTATCAAACCAAATTGTTGCTCAACTTCAAGGCCAGTTCTAAACTCAACTTTCAGGTTACTTCAAATTACCGGGCTCCCATTGCATTGGCTCAGGGTGAATTATCGGAAGTATATGCTACAGATGTGGCTATGAATTATAAAATCTTGAAAGGTAAAGGGACTCTAGGCCTACGGGTAAGTGATGTTTTCAATAACCGACGATTTGGTTTCAATACGGATGGGGGTAACTTCATTCAGATTACCAACTTCAAGCCCGAGTCACGCATTGCATTCCTTAGTTTTTCTTATCGTTTTGGTAAGATTTCAATGGATGCCCGCAAGATGCGCCAAATGCGTAAACGTCGTAAAAATCGTCCTAAAAGACGAAGCAATGACGTACCCAACGTGGATGGTATGAATTAATTAAAACTTGTACATAACAATATGTAAACACTCTAAATAGATATAAGTGAGAAAAGGTATTGGCATTTGCTGATACCTTTTTTATTGGTACAGGCCTACAGTTTTTTAGTTGGTAGTTTTCTTTAGTCCACGGTCGACAGTCCAATGCTGTTTCCTTAAGAAAAACCTGTTTAAGGGAATTATTCCGATTTCTTGAAAGAAAATATGCATATCCGAAGGAATAATAATCCCAAGCTGATAATCAGCCACTTATTGTTCTTTCTCCCTACTTTTTGCTACAGCTCAAAAAGTAGGCAAAAACGCCGTCGCTGTATTTTGTATTGGCTAAACTTACTACGTTGCGCCTAAAATGATCAAACATTCCACCCTCGCACGAAATCAGCCGCACTATCCAGGGTGTCAGTGATCATTTTTTAACGGCTCCACTTCATAAGTTCTTAACGCCCACAAAATAAGGCGAAATGAAAAACGGTAATATTGACGAAATATATTTGGTTAAAGTGCTGATGGCCAGTAGTATATGTTTAAAGTTGCATTAAAAAACTGATCTTAAAACTTTTGAATGACACAAAAACAACTTCGTAAATAACCATTGCAAGCCTAAGATCTTAAGGAAACAGCATTGGTCGACAGTCCATAGTCCACAGTAGCGCAAAGCGAAACAATATTATCATATTTGCAAAAACAAGAAACTAATTATCGCTTTGCGCAACACGAAGGAACTAACAATTAACCATCAAAAATCAATAATCACGATAATGTGTCGCTTCGCGTAGCCATTTAACAATAAGCCGCAGGCGGAACAATAGAACAATATAGCCATTTAACAATGTAACAATAGAACCGTCCTAATAATACCAGGCATGCAGTTGCCAGCCCTTTTCAGCGCTGAAAGACAAGGCAGGGGCGGGCAAATGAATCATGTTGACGAAATAAATCAAGGTTTTTAGAAACTTACTCCGTGTTTTGATGGCGGTCAGGTCCCAATCGAGCGATAAATAGAACTGACGATAAGGTCGTAAACCTACCTCTTGGTTTTGATGGTCTTGAGCAAAAATCATATTTTCGGCCCCGTAACCTACTGCCACATTGAGCCATTTGGGGTAACGATTGCCTTTGGGCAAAAACTTGTCTACATCTACCGACAGCCAATACGTTTGACCATTGTAGTCTTTGAGGATTTCTTCGGAAAGTGATTTCCCTAACAAGGCCGGGCGCTGGGGGGCAAACCCAGTACGATGAAACGAAAACTTAGGATGGATGCGTACTTCGTTCCATAGGGCGTGCTGTCCATACAAAAATAAGCCTCCCCCAATATTTACAAAAAAATCACTCCAAGAGGCTCCATATTCCTCCGAAAAACCATCTAAAATTTCGATAGGAGTCATGATGATGATTCCAGTCATGGCTCCCCAAAAAACCGATTTTTTAGTCGACATGCCAGTCCAGCGAAAAGCCTTGGAAGCCGCCAAACTAAAATGATAAGCCCCATAAAAATGCCCTACCTTATCTACCTGTTTCCACTCTTGGCTATCGTCGAAAAACCTAAAAGAAGAACGAGGGGTATTTTTGTACCACACTTCGTTCAAACCAATCAGGCCTGCTCCATACAATGCCCCCCCTCCTATTACCAAGCTACGCAACCGAGAACGATTGACTTGGCTGGTATCTTGATGTTCACGAGTAGGCTGGGCTTGAAGCCATCCATAGCTCATACAAACTACCCAAAACAGCCCAATGATAATTTTGATTTTCATAAATCTTGAATTAGCTACACTTACAACGTACAAGCAAACCTGATTTGGTTACGGACTAAGCAATTTAATGATAAAATAATGCGGCCAGCGAAATAGTTCCATAAAGGTGGTGACTTTCATCATTCAAACAAGCCTATTAGAATCTCAGATAACAGGATGAGAGCAAAAATTTCAAAATAATTCTCGCTACGGCTTATGAAGTATATGCTTTCAAAAGCTATGAATTAGATATAGCAGCTTAGTTGCTCAAACCCATTTCGTGTCCACAGTTTATAAAGGCTTTAAGCAAAATATTTAAAATTTTACCAACTCTGGTCCATCCTATTTCAATGGTCACATCGGAATTTACTCTCAAACCATCTTTTAACGCCTTAAAAATGGAGAAAAAAAACGCAAAAGTTTACTTCAGTGAAATTTTACGTGTTGAAAACCAAGATCATCAGGCCTAAATAAAAACCGTAGGTAAAGAAAGCACTGTTGAAGTAACCCCAAAGTAGTTATTTTGTAAATTGCCCTTATGGGAGTAATCAAATGTAATAAACACGGTATTTCAGGAATGATTGAAGTATGCGTACACCTGCTTGAAGGCCTTGAAACTACTTGGGTAGCCTTCCCCAGTTTTCCAGGAACAACATTGGCCAGAGTATGTACCCATTGTGCCGAAAAAAGCAACTTGTCAGAATTGGATTACTTGAAGGACATGACATTTGAGGATCAAATGAATATGTCAGAAGATGCATTTGAGAAGCAACTGGAGATCATTGGTAGAATACAAAGCCAAATCCCCTCAAAAAGCATTTGTATACAATGTTATAACGAGTTACAAGTGGCTCATCACCGACGGTTAGGCCTGCCCAATCCTTTTCAAGTATATGACAATACCCTCGTGTATGAAGACACTCCCAAAATAAATCAGTTAGAATCGTATTTGAAGTCTCATTTTCCTTTGCCCAAATTTCAGGAATCATTTTATTACCACAATCGTCCTGATAAATATGCTTTACTCATTAGTCCGGGCAACATCAAAAAACCTCTGAGCATAGATTTTTACTATGTGGTGGAGCAAGCCCAACAACAGGAGCTGCTTCAACTCATTGAGGCATTTTTTGAAAGTACCGACAAAAAACAACGCAAGGTTCGGTTTTACGAAAAAGAAGAGGTCATTCATGAAGTATTGCCCAACGGAGGTCAGTCACGACAGCAAGGAGAAGAAACCGTTTTACTAGAACTAACAATTGAATAGCACACAACGAAAAAGAGACCCTATAAAATAAGGCCTCTTTTCAATCCTAACTAACCACAAAACATAAAGTCTTGATATCTTTTTTATAAGCGTTATATATATTAAGTGTCTATAAAAATCCGTTTAAGTATGTACTAGTTTAACCCAAAAAAGCCTAAAAAGTATCATGTTTTAGATAAAGGGTTAAAAAACAAAGGTGAATAGCGCGGTATTTGGAAGGAAGTTTACCTGTTTGGGATAAATAAAGATAGACAATTTGTTGACAATTCCATATTTACAAATGTTAAAATTTCATTTATGGCTTAGAATATTGCCGAAAATTGCTTCTTGAGGTTATTTTGATTAAATACATTCTTTACTTTGATTCAAATAGTAAACGAAATAATCTAATCAAACGTTCATTTTCTCGATACAATCACCAAAAAATTTCCTCAAGTATCAAACTATATCCCTCCCATATTCATTTTGGCTCGCAACTGGGCCAAGTCATTGTCAATCGATTGACTCTGTTCCAACACCTTGAATTCGTCATTCAATCCTCCACTTTCATCAGCCAATTCTAGCATTGCTTCAGCCTCGGCCTCGGTTTTGAGAATCCGTTCTTCAAATTTATCAAAGCGGGCAAAGTTGTTATTCATATCAAAACCACCCAATTGCTTCGCCAGTTTCTTTTGAGTTTTGGCCATTTCGCTGCGAGCAATCAAAGAACTCTCTTTCATTCGGGCCTCTTGTAGCTTCGATTTTAGTCCATCTACTTGATTTCTCAATGATTTGGTCGCTTTTTGAGCATTCAATAACATTTTTTTGTATTCATTGGCCTGAGAAGCCACCCCCGCTTTTTTGGTCAAAGCTTGCCGAGCTAGGTTTTCATTGCCACTTTCCAACGCCATCATGGCCTTGCGTTCCCAGTTTTGGGCTTGGGTAGCCAGCCCTTTGTACTTACGCTCCATTTGTTTTTCGCTGGCCAGTGCCTTGGCCAATGCTGTAGTTGACTTGGCCACACTCTCTTCCATTTCAATCACCATTTGCTTGATCATTTTTTCAGGATCTTCGGCCCGGTCAAATAAATCATTGATGTAAGCCTTGATGATGTCGGCAATTCGTTTAAAGATGCTCATAATTAAAGGTAAGTTTTTAAGGGTAAATATTGATCTATATTAAAAAAATATCTTGGCAAGGAAAAATTATTCAACAAAACCTTCCCACATCAGTTCAACTACTTGGTAAACAAGTCTCTGGCATTGCCTCTTACCGATCCGCCATGGGTATTGACCTGCGAAACCAGGTATTGCCGAAACTCATCAGCAGTGAGGGTCGTTTTGCCTTGAGCCACCGTTTGCAACACACAATAATTTCTAAATTTCTCGATCCAGGCTCCCGTAACTTGTACGCGTTCGGCCAACTCATTTATTTTTACCTTGGGGTCTAACTCAAAGTAGCCTTTGGTAAAAAATAAGTGTTCCCACAAACGACGACGGGTAAATTCGTCTGGATCGCTATAGCGTACCTGGGTATCAAAACGACGGGTAAAGGCTTCATCCAAATCTACTCCCTTGTTGGTAGACAAAAAGATCATGCCTTCGTACTCTTCAAATTTATACAGTAAATAACTGACCTCTTGGTTTGCATAACGGTCTTGGGCCGAACTCGTGCTGGTACGTTTTCCAAACAAGGCATCTGCCTCGTCAAAAAACAATACCCAATCTTTGTTTTCAGCCATCATAAACAGAGCCTCGAGTTTTTTGGAGGTTTCACCCACGTATTTATCCACAATATTTGAGATATTGATCCGATACAAAGGTTTACCAGTGGCCTTGCCCAACAAAGCCATCGTCAGGGTTTTTCCCGTTCCTGAAGGGCCATACAACAAGATTCGGTACCCTTTCATACCGCCCCCTCCTACTACATTTCGTACTTTGTTATAGTTTTTTACCCAAGTTCGAGCCTGCGAAATCATTTCTTCTTCGCGACTGTTCAAAAACAAATCGTCCCAGGTTTTGTCAGTGTTTAGCAACGTAGCCGGAAAAGCAGAACTGTACTGGGGTACATATTCTTTGCCTCTGACAAGTAAATCGAAATATTCGGCTGAAAGGATCAATTGGCTACTCAAAGGGGGCTCGTTTCCATGAATCCGGGAAAGCTGTAAAATACCGTTTTTAAATAAAAAATGTTGAGGATCGATGATCGACTGCACCAAAGCCCTTTTCTGTAGATCGTTTCCTGCCAATACGTGTAAGGCCGTCTCACCAGTGGGCAAAAAGCCTCGATAGTGATTAGAGTTTTGAATTCCCCCAAACTCTACAATCTCTCGTCCCATGTCGTCTTGAATCCGAAAACAATCGAGCAATTCGGGTCGCAAATAAGGACACAAAGCCAGCAAGAGCAATACCCTTTCGGCGTAATGAACAAACCGAAGGGTGTCTTTGGTTACTTCAAAGTTATGTAGAATAATGTTGTCTTGGCTTTGGGCAAACATATTCTCTAGAACAGTAGAATAAAACGAGGGAGAAAAATCTCTGGGATGAATGGGAACAGTTGCCACATTGCTTACCAAAGCATCAAAGTCAAATATATTGTCCTCGGCTCTAAAAAAAGTATCTCTTACCTCTAAAACTCCAGTCAGCCAGTCTAGTTCCTGGTGGAGTGCCTGCCAATGTCGGGTAAGGTCTATATCGGGGTGAAATTTATTCATGCAGTTTCGCAATTGGATGATAAAATGAAGTCATCTGAATTGAGTCTTAAGACAACTTCTATGCTAGGGAATCATACCCATGACGACAAAATTACTTTTTTCTGTAATTGTTTGGTGATTTCAGCAAGAGTTTTCTGCCATTTTTTACATAATGACTTTATAATCTGGTTTTTGTATCCTTTTTGTGGAGCATATAACCTTGATTGGTCAATTGTTGTTATAGACTCAAAATCAATTATCTTAGCAAATTCGTAAGGTCAATCGTTATGATATTTTAAGTTATCTTGGCTTTTTAAAAAATTGAGATGATTTTTTTTACCTAAAAAAGGTTTTCAATGATAGGTGGCATTTTTTCAAAAATACTGGCGGGATCAGTAGTAGGATACATTACCAATTATTTGGCGATTCAAATGCTTTTTCAGGAGTATTTCAAGGTGAAACTTCCCAAAAACAAAAAATTTAGTTTGGGAGGAGTAGTCGTGAAAGAAAGGGTAGAGTTTGAAAGCCAAATTAGTAAATTGGTAGAGAGTGATGTAATCCACCATCAAGCACTGGAGCGAGAACTCAAAACTCAAGGTTTTTCTGACGCATTACAAAAGATCTTGTCTGATTTGTTTTCGGACAAACTGATTGCCGAGGTGCCTCCTGGGTTTACCGTAGCCGATATTCCTCATATAGATGCTTCGTTTGAAAAACTGAGCGAAACGGTGGTGAACGGTCTTTCTACCCCACTCGAGAATGTATTGTTACACAGCGTTGGAAACTTACCCCTAGAGCAAATCCTATCTGACCAACAGAGTCAAAAGATATCTCAAACCCTTACCCAGGTTATTCAGGAGTTTGCCCAGGAAGAAACCGGCTACATCGATCATTTTATTCTGGAACTCATTCAGGATATCCGGAAAAAAAGCGTGTTGGATTTTCTTTCCGAAAAAAATGTGGCGACCCTCATTGACAACGGCAATGCCATTTTTGATGATTTGCATCAGGTACTCAAATATAACTATAGCGAAAATATAGATCAGGTCATTAGCCAGGCCCTACGTACCCTGAACATGCCCCAATTGATCGCCACCATTGCCAAACAGGTAGGCAATAAAAAATTGAGTAGCTTGTTGGGCAATACCCAGGTAGAGCATATTCCCAAGGTATTGGTCAGCGAAATTGAAAAGATTTTTGCCCACGAAGTAGGTCATGACATCATCGAGAATGTGCTCAAATTCTTGCTCAATAGCCTTAAAAAGGAACCGTCTACTATTTTAGACTTACTATCGGGTGACATCAAAACCAGTTTTGAAAGCTTTTTGGCTACCAAACTCCCCAATATGGTGGCCAAGTTGATCCCTTGGATCAAAGAAAAGAAAGTGAAGTTAAGTCAGCTTATTCAAGACAGTTTTCAGAAAAACACTTCTTCCCTTAAAAAACTACTGGTCAACATTTTTGTAGGTAATGTGGGCAATTATGTGGGGGTAGAGCAAAAAATCATAGATATTATTGAGAAACAGGAACCGGAAGCCATTGCTCAACAGGCATCTGATTATTTGATCAATTACCTCCAAAAGACCACCATTGGAGACATTATTCAAAGCCTCAATCAAGAGAAAGTACTGGCTACTATTGTACCATTACTCCAAGAAAATTTGCTTAAACTCATTCGCAATCTGAAAGCCGACCACCTAGAAGAGTTATTTGGGCGTAAAATCAATACGTTTATCAGTGAGCAGGACATTCAGACCAACCTGGAAAAATTGATTGAAAATACCCTGAATAAAAACTTCAAAGATCAATGGCTTTACAGTGAAAAGTCCAGCTTATTTGTCCAAAAAAACATTGCAACTCAAGTACATCGTTTTGCGGGGCGCCCACTAGACGAAATCATCAAAGCCGACAACCTCAACAAACATACTACCCAAATTCGGGAATTGCTCACCCAGGTTTTGGCCAAAAGCCAGCCTCAACTCCAAAAAGTCATTCATGAGGCCATTGTCAATTATGCCGAAGAACGTTCGCTTGGTGCTTTGGTAAAGGTAGAACAAAACAAACAGTTGCACCAATGGATGCTCACCCTCATTGGAAATCAACTGAACCAACAATTTACCAATGTCAAATCGGTAGAGTTTAGGCATTACCTTCAGCAACTCAATCATATCAATGCACTGGATCAGCAGGTATCTCAATATTTGCAAACTTACCTGACTACCAACCTGAGCGAATTGATGGAGGGCCGAGTAGAGGATTTGGTCAAACATAACTTGGCTCAACTCCCCGACAATCAGCTCAAGGGGATGATCTACAAGGCATTGGGAAGAGAATTGAAACCCATCAGTTATTTTGGTGCTTTGCTGGGGGCAGTCACGGGGGGCTTTCTAAACTTTATGCCTACATTCACCCAGTCGGCCGCCAAAGTAGCGGTACCAGCCGCGGCTTATGGTGCTACGGGCTGGGGCACCAACTGGCTGGCTATCAAGATGATCTTTCGTCCTTATAAACCTATCAAGATTCCATTTCTCAAACGACGACTGCCTTTTACCCCTGGAGTGGTGGCCAAAAACAAAGCCCGTTTTGCTCAAAGTATGGGTCGTTTTATTGGCGATAACTTATTAAACCAAGATTCGCTCAAGGGTAGTTTCTCCAAGAATCAAGACATCATAGAACGTCGCTTTTTGGCTATGCTAGGCAAAAACAGGTACGCATTTTTGGACCAGGTCATTCAAAACAATGAAGGGCTCATTGCGCAAAGATTGGGTAGTAACTTATACAACTATTTGATTGAGCAAGAACCGCTCATTACGATGGGTATTCAGGGAGTGATTGGCCAATACAAGGATTGGTCGCTGACCGAACTGGATACGACTGGTATTGAAGATCGTTTGATTCAATACCTCAATCGTGATAGCTTTCGGCATTCCCTGGAAAGCCTCATTGAGCGTCGTTTAGACAAAACCCGCATCAATAACCCTGCTTTGGATGAAATCTTACCCGAAAGTCTCCAGCAAGGAATAGAGCAGTTTTTAGAAAATGCCATCGAAAAGCAAATTTTAAAACTAGGAGATCAACTCACCACGGATAAAGTGCTTGGGTTGGCCAACTTGCCTCAGCTCGGCAATCGCTTGGACACCCTACTTGCTCAAGACATCAATGGATTGCTCAAACCCGACCAAAGGCTAAAACTCAAGGGTCAGTTATTTGATTTCTTACAAAAGCAACTCCAAAGCCCTCGCCTAAAAGATTGGGTATTTGAACTCATCAATAAACGAATCAAGGACGAATTTCACGAAGAGGTACAAATCAAAGATTTACTGGGGGGAAAATTGATTCAATTGCTGGAAAATAACCTTAACAGTATATTGCAGCAAGTGCTCAAAGTAGGCCTTGACTGGCTGAAAGACCACAAAGAAGAAATCTCGGAACGCGTATACGAAGATGCTTACAACCAAAACTCTTTGGCCTGGACTTACAAGAGTTCTATCAAAGGCTCTACCCACAGCCTCATTGAAGAAGGTATTCCAAACTTTTTCGAGAATGAATTTGATGGCATTCGGGAAATCATTCACGACGAAGTAGTAGAGTTAGGAGCCATCAAGGTAAACCAGATTCAGCACGATATTGCACTTCATACCGAAAACCTCAAAAAGAGAGTTGATGCCGTTTTAAACGATTCTCTGCTGATGTTTAAAATCAGGCAGTTGATTGACGTCATTTTGGATGAACGCATTTTTAAGATTCCAATTCAGCAGTTTCTCAATTCCAATGCTTCCCAATTGGTCAACTACACCCAATCTGTGATTCAACCAGAGTTGAGTCTCGTGTTGACTTTTATAAAAATGCAGCTCAAAAACCCTCAAAATGTCAAGGAAATTGCCCGACCAACTTCTATGCTTTTGGGGCAAATCATTCGCCGTCGCCTGTTTCCAGTACGCCTCAATACCTTGCTGGAAAACTTGGAACCAGAAGTATTTGATGAGTTTATCGAGAAGATTGCTCGCTTTCTAATTCAATCACCTGGTTTTCAAAACCATCAGGGTATTTTGGTAGAGAAGATGGTGGCTCGTGCCAAAACCAAAAAACTAGGAGAAATGCTGGATTTAAACCGATTTCAAGACGATGTAGCTAAAGCTTTGCACCAGTTGTTGCACGATGCCCACAACAAAGAGGTGATCATCAAAGAATTGGAGCATTTTATTGAGCAAAACCTGAGCAAAATTAGCCAGAGCATTTCTACCACTACCAAAGAATATTTAATCAAGACCCTCACCAAAGGTATCTTTGCGTCGCTGGAAGAAAACATTGCCAAGCTCATTCATTCGGTCAATTTCAAGCAAATCGTAGTGACTGAGATTGAGAACATGCACCCTCAGGAACTCGAAAAATTGTTTTACGGTTTTGCGGGCAAGTACTTCAAATACTTGATTGGATACGGATTTGGATTTGGAATTATTTTCGGGCTGGCCATTGATTTTGGCTTAGTAGAAGCCCTCAAGCTCTTTGGAGGTGGGTAAACATGGGTATAATCCCTCATAGGTGGACATTGAATTGAGTACATCAACCATAGAGTGTTATTACTTTACTGGAGTATTTTTGTATTAAACGAAGACAAAGATGACAAACATACTCCACAATAACCGATATACCCAAACTTTCTACGATCCAACTGAAAAATTAATAAAACAAACCTGGACGTTTCAAGCTCATAAAAATCAACTGCATTTCTTTGGCAACTTGAGTGGATTATTGGATATTCTGTATACTTATAATCCTCAAAAACTCCTGATTGATTTCAGCAATTTTGTGTATCCACTCGATCAAGATGGTCGCACTTGGGTAGTCCACCATTTTTTTGTTCAATTACGTACGCTTCAGATCAAAAAAATCGCCTTGATCAAAAGTAAGGATCAAACCACTCAGCAAACCTTAGAATTGGTTTCTACCCACTCCAAGGTCAAAAATTTTAACATCCATTTCTTTGATGAAGAAAATTGGGCACAGGCTTGGTTTCAGGCAAAATACAATGCAAATAGCCCGCAATCGTCGTCGCATTTAAAAGCTTCTTGACCATTCCAAATGATATGCAACCATTTAGCCATTGAAGAAACATCAAACATTAGTCTTCTTTCTTGTTGTCTTTTTTCTGGTTGTCTTTTTTCTGGTTGATTGGTTTATATTTGCCTTGCTTGACATCCCGCAAAAACTTTTCGTCGCGTATTTTTCTCCATTGGGCCCGGTAGCGCAATATCTCATCGTGCATATAGCGCAAAGGTTTGAGTACAAACCCATGTTGTTGGTGCAGGGCCTCTACCTCGGCCATTTTTTTTAGGCCTGCCGAATAGTTCTTTTTTTTGAACAAGGCTACGCCCTCCTCATACACCGCCAGGGTGGCTTGGCGCAACGAATCGATGGATTGTTGTTTTTGGAGTCCTTGGGTGGCCTCCTCCAGCAATTGCTGCGACCAACGCGCGGTTTGCTCCCCCGGAGTCGCCAAGGCCAGGGCCTTATGAGGCCACTCAATGGCCTCAGCGTATTGTTGTTGGTCCACTAGGCTATCCCCCGTTTTATAATAACTGTAAGCCATCCGATCTTTGCAATAAGCAATGCGTTCTTTGTAACGTTCAATATCTTGTAGCTTGGTGGCCAAACTCAGGGCCTTTTCGTAGTTGGGCAAAGCCTGAGCATAGTCTTCAAAATTATTGATGTAGTAGGAGGCCAGGGTATTGTAGTTGTCATGGTCATCCGGATCAACTGCGATCATGGCGTTTAAATCCAATAAAGTTTGTTCATAGTTTTTTTGTTTGAGCCATAAATCTGAACGAAAATAATAATATTGCGTTAAGCGATTGACAACAGGTGACTTTCGTTTTTTTTCCAAGGCAATGGCTTGGGTGTAGTCCCGTATAGCTTGTTCATCATTATCTTGGTCCTGGGCTATATTCCCCAATTCAAAAAATAATTCCGCACTTTTGGGCATTACTTGCAAGCCTTTTTGAATGATTGCTTTTGCCCGATCTTGCAAGCCATCGCTTCTTAAAGAATAACTATAGTAAATGTAGGCTCGTTCCCAGTAAGGGGCCAATTCAATGGCCTTTTCGTAGTCGGGGTAAGAGGTTTTGGGTTTGCTTTCATCTAGCCAAAATCGATATACCCTGGCCCGCATAAAGTAAGCCTCAGCAAATTTAGGAGATTGTTTGATGATCTTATCTAGTATTTCAGCAGCTTCTTTGAATTTATTTTGAGCTAATAAACTTCGGGGTTTAGTGAGTTGCTCGGCATATTCATTTTCTCCTCGTTGGGCCATGGTTGGTTGAGTTAGGTGGACAAATAAGTATATCATCAGGCATATAGGGATGTATTTCATAAGTTATTCCTTGTTTTCTTGTTGGTCGATCAGGGTTTGATTTTTAATTAAAACGCGTAATTCCTGTTGTAAATTTTGAATGGTATCTTTCAATTCGCTGCCGAGGGTTTTTACCATCAGTTGGTGCAGCATCGCCTCGGTGCGCTGGTAACCTTCCAAGTGGTTTTTCACCGGGGGGGCTTCCAGGCTGCGGGCCCCCAAGTTGGCCAGCCGAATACGAAACCCCTCCAGGTAATGTTTGAGTTCGCGCTTCATTTGCTGAGCAATGGCGGGCTGGTATACCGGGTCGCCACTGGGCAGGCTTTGCAAACTTAAAAAAGTACGGCACAACGACCAAAGCGCCTTGTCTACGTCTACGTCTCCACTTTTGGTGTTGAATAGTAGACTGGCCCCTTGCTGGAGATGCTTCAGCAGCTGCTGCTGATGGGTGGCTTGCTGACGGTACCAACCCAACAACCGGTGCCGATTGCGTAGCCGCGCCTGGGCCTCTTGGCTTTGTTTACGGGCCGCAGCGTAGCGTTTTTGGGCGGCTTCGTAGTTTTTTTTCGCCCGGAGGTACTCGTCGTGGCGTTTGGCCTGGGCGGCTTTTTGTTGTAATTCCTGGTAATATTTTACGTCCTTTAGGTAGGTTGCCAGGGCCTGTTCTTGGTTGGCCTTCACTTGGGGCAGGGCTTTTTGCAGGGGTTCCAGGGCCTCGGTGGTCCTCCGTTGGCCGCTGGCCAGGTCGCGCTCTTTTTGGTACCAATAGGCCAGCCCTTTGTCCTGGCGGGTATAGCCGTCGTTCAACCCCAGCATTTTTTTACCAAACTTTATTTTTTTATCAAAGTGATCTATTTGGGCTATGGTATCTTTGATATTTTGCTCATAGCTTTTAATCAATTCCTTCTTTTTGCTTAGGTGCATATCGTGGTCGCGGATAGAGCGTTTAAATTCGGTACCATCTGGCAATTTTACTATAATCTCAGTATTGTTCAGTTCATTCTGAAAACGACGTTCGGCATTGGCCTCGATGTTTTGCTTTTTGGTTTTCCACTTGGGGGAGTGAGACTCCGCCTTGATTTTTTTGAATTTACGCTTCAGAAACTTCTTTTTCTTTGCTTCTACTTTAGCTTGTCTTGCTCGTCTTTGTTTAGCATAGATTTCATTGTACTTTTTCACATAGTCATCTTCCTCAGCTTTTTTTCTTTGGTTGCTATCAAGGCGGGCTTTCAGGTTGTCTTTTTGCATTCGCCACTCTACGTCTACCTTGTAGTGCAGTTCGGGTACCGACATATGATCAATGCCTCCCTTGTTCCGGTGCTGGTCTATTTGTAAGTGGAGCTCAGTAATGTTTTTCTCAGCGTCCACTTTTTGGGCTTCGTAGCCAGTGAGTTTCCGGTTCAGTTGCTCAATTTTACCTTCCAGGTCCGAGTGGTTGGTGGTGGCCCCTTCCAGGCTTTTCAGGCGGGTGTCTACCACCGTTTTAAAGGAATCGGCCGTTTGTTGGGCTTGCCGGGCGGGTTGTTGGGCAATGTGCCAGTGTTCGGTTTCGCCCTCCAGGTGGGCTTTGGCCCGGCCTTCTTCCCGAATGTGCCCATAGGCCTTGGGTTCCTGGCTTACCCCATAATACCGGGCCAGCCGCTGCCGGGCCTGGGGTACCCGCCCCCGGCTGGCATACAAGGCATAAAGTACATCCTTTTCGGGGTACATCTTCAGCAGGCTTTGCTGGGTAAGGTCATCCATCTCGTCCAGCGAACGGGCAATTTTATTGAGTTTTTTGGGGCCAATATCTTCGGCTACTTCTTCCAGCCGGGCCGCCGACCAGCGCAAATCAGGCGATTGCTTCAAGGCATGTAGCCCAGGGGCATCGGCTTCGGTAATCAGAGAGGTCCGTGGTTGGTCCAGTAGCAGCCCCTTTTCCTTTGCTTTGGCGTTCCCTGCCATTTTCCGTGCCATTTTCGGGAACATTTCCTCTGCCATTTCCTGAAACGTTTTGAGTACGTCCTGGCCCCGCGACTTGAAGGTGCCCACAAACAAAATGTTTTGCAGGGCCAGCATCGCAAATTTTTTGCTCATGGCGGCGAATTTTTCGTCGATGGGGCCCGGCATATCCATTATCTCGGCCAATTGTTGCCCGGTGTGGCGGTTCATGGCAAACACCACGTAGGTATCTACCCCCAAATCGGCGGCTTTGAGAAACAAGTACACCGCGTTTCCGGTTACTTGCAACGCCAACTTTCCTCCCTGAAGTTGCCCTCCCGTCTTGACCACCCGGCCAAAAGTACCCAGCCCAATCACCGCCGACACCATATCGGCGTAGTTAAACCAACGTTGCTCTTTGGTAAGGGTCCCGTTTTTTTCGCGTTGATTGGCCAACATGGCCCCGGTGCCCCCTACCACGGTGGCTCCTAAAAAAAGTTCGCCCATGACGGGCAGCAACTTACTGGCATAGGCCGCCCCGCCAAACATCAACAAAACAACCGAGAGCCACATGGCAATTTCTTCGGGAGGCCAATGCCGTTTGATTTGCAACGGAGGATATTGTGGTTTGGCCAACTTTGACTTATTCCCGGCCGTTTCTCTGGCTGTTTCTTTGGCCATGCGGTATATCAACCAGCCAGGGGGCAGGTGGTCGCTGTGGTCGAGCAAGGCAAACAAGGCCGGAGGGGGCACCTCCCGATAGGTTTGTAAGTCTTTGCCCTTTAGTGGCAGCAACGAGGCCGTAAAATATTTGCCTTGGTCGTGGTGGACCAAACTCACAATGTGCCAAATGAGGCCTTTTGGGGTGACCTCTTGGTGGGCATAGAGGGGGATATTGAGCATAGGCACCCGGTTTTTTTTGAGCCAGTCGGCTACTACCCGAGGCTGGCCTTGCTTGAAGGCAGGCACTTTGGGGTAAAACCGGGCCTCAATGGGGATCATTTGCTTGCCTGCTCCCAGGTTTTTATCCTCCAGGTATTTTTGGAAGTTTTGCCGACGGTTACCCGTTTTTTTGACTTTATCTATTTGGGCCATTCTTTTCTCCAGGGGCACCTTGAGGTCGTTTTGGAGCAGCTTGGTATAAAAATACTTGGTCAGCTTCAGCATAGAGGCCTCTACCCGGTGCAGTTCCATTGGTATATCGAGGTGGGCCAGCTGGCCTTGTCGCACCAATTGGGAGGTCAAGGTAGTTTTTAGGCCGGGTAAAGACTGAGGTGGGTTGGTTTGCAAAAAACCCAGCTCGCTGGCTTGCTCATAAGCCGCAATGTCGTCGCTTAAAGCCACCAGCAAAGCTTCCATTTTTGGGGTGCGGGCAAACACTCCTCCCTTGGCTTTGACCGAGTTTACCAAAGGGCCCAAAGCCTGCAAGGCCAGCAAAGCCCCCATGTAACTGGGGTAAAGTTGGGCCACGTTGATAGAGTGGGTCTTGGCTTGGGGCAAACGGTCTTGTATATTGGTATAAGGGTCTTGGGTGAGGTTGTTGACTACCAAACGTTGTTTTTTCATTTGGGGATGTTGCCAGGCCCGTTTGATAAATACGTTTTCCTGCCAAAACAATTGCTCTTTTACCTCGGCGGGATTGATGTTTTTGGGAGGGGAGGCCACCGGGTGCTCACGAGCATCTTGTACGGCTTCCAGTTGCAGGGTATGTTCGTCGCTATTGAACTTACCCGTTTGGAGCCTGCCTCCCCGGTAATAAGCAATAAAATCGCGGTGTTGTTCCTGGGCACTGTACAGGTGCAGCCCTCTGAGTTCGTAGGTAGCCAAATCGCGCGCATTGCCCGTACCTTGGTAGTTTTTCCGGAGCAAAGCCATTTTTTTCTCGTTAAAATGCATTTGCTCCTGGTAGTAGATCGTCAATTGAGGGATTTTGGGCTTGCTTTGGCCCCTCGTATAAAAAAACAACGCCAGGTGATTACTACGGGCTTCGGTGTCATAGATCAAAGCGCCCGTATCGCTTTGGGGCAAGCGTACTTTAAAAGTATGGCGCCAGTCAAAGCGCCCCTCCGCTCCTTGGTAGCTCACCCCTACCGAGGCCGGGGCATTGCCATGACCAGGAATGACCATCAACTGGTAATGACGCTCGATGGGGCGTCCCACTTTGATGGGTATTTGAAAAGTAGTGTATTGTTGATCTGCTGTTTTTAGGTCTGGTTGTTCTTTGGGTTGTTTTCCTGTTGGTTGTTTTTCTTGGGGTTGCTCGGGTGATAGCCCCTCATGGGTAATGAGGGGGGCTTGTTTGGGAAATGGGTAATTGGCCGCAGCAAGTTGCCCTACTTCCTGCCCATTGTGTTTGAAAGTATAGGTGACCGTACCCGCGCCGCGATTTTTATGGGTATGAATCGTCATTTGATCGGCCGCATCTATGTAGCTCAGGTGGCCCGGGTGCTGGTATTGGGCCAATTGTAGCTTGTCATTGCCCATATTGGACTTGATTTGGGGAGCCGCTTCGGTTCCGGTCACCACTTCAGGGGGCACCTTGCGCTTGGGGCTGTTTTTGATCTCTTGGGCCAGCTTTCGGTACAAATCATCGGGAAGTTCATCATATAAGTTCAATATGGCCCGGTGCTGGGGCAACAGCGAAAAGAATAGTTGATAAGGGGCCCGACCATCACTGGTGATGTAGTGCCAAATGTAAAACAACTCAGGTTGGTGGGGTTGAATGGTAAAGCTGGTTTGGGCATTTGCTACCAATACCGAGCGGGCCGTTACTTGTACATTTTTGCCGTTTTTGACAAAGTCAAGCTTCAAATCATCCGTCAAATCCCCATCAGCGTCTAGCTGTACCTTCAAAGGATTGCTTTGCTCGGGAGGGGTTAGAAATTGTAAACGAGGACTATTTTGGATAGATGCCTGGAGTTGTTGTAAAATCTCGGCCTGTTGTTGCCGTCTTTCGGCTTCGAGGTCTCTCAATGGCATCGCTTGCGCTTGTTCTTGCTGCTGATGCACTGGCTGGCGGGAGGCGAATTCTGAACCCATAGTGGAAAATAGATTTAAACTGATTTGTGGATCAACATCATTTCAAATAGTGTGTATATGCCCGCCTTTGACCAGGAACGATCTGGGTGATGAATATTTTGCTTACTGATGGTTGGATGGTGAAGCATATTATAAAGTAAAGTTCCGTAGCGTAAAAAACCAAGCATATTCGGAAAAATTTCCTAGCCTATGCAGGTACAAGTGTTCGATAGGGCCGAACTCATAAACACACGCAACGGAGATAGTAAAAAGCAGGTGCCGCCGCCCTGATACTCGACGGCTTGCCCTGCTTACCTAACCTATCCAACTAACTCACCCACTTATTTGCCTATTTATCACACGTTTCCTGGTTCCACATTCTATGGTTTGATATTTTTTAATCCAGATTGAATCCCCTAAATAGCACATCCAAAAAGTTAGTGGGGCAGCCAACAACCACCCCCTAACACGCTTCACTTGAGTAAGCTTCTGGTCGGAATGCTTACCCACCACCAAAATCCAGGACGGATTTCGATGGCTTGTAAAACGGATCCCTGAGACTTGCTTCAGGCAGAAACAAGTCCCTCTGGCATATATTACACTGACGCAAATGTAGGGGGAGGAAGCAATCGATGCAAGCGGTTTGAGGGCCTGTTTACCATTTGTATACCGGCCGACCCCAGCCCACTCACTGGGGTCGCAACATCCTATAACTTACTGATAATGAGCAGATATTCTAGGGTTGCTGGGGTAGCTATCAACGGCCGTAAAAAACCCCAACATTATTTTTGAGGAAGGTCTGAATCAAAGGCTTGCACAAACTTACTGATAGAAACAATGTCGGCTTTTTTGGCCAAACGACGGAACCGCCCCTTCACACTATCGCGGGTCACGCCCAGTTCTTGGGCAATCTGAGTAAAACTTTTGCCTTGGTAACAAAGGAGGACCATCTCACGGGTCGCCTTCTCTAAGGGCCCTCCTGCTTTAGCTTCCAGCACCTCAATTAGCTGGCGTTCTTTTACCAATGTCTCCAGCTCGGGAGGTGCTTTTCGGTAAGTTTTGCGTCGTATCCAGTAGATGCCTAAAACTGTAGTCATGATTAATAGGCTTAGCCAATAATACCAAGGTATCAGAGGTTTCTGAGAATTTTTTCTTAGCCTTT
>CALDJV010000683.1 GCA_937899305.1 uncultured Cytophagaceae bacterium | reverse complement strand
TTTATTGGTTGTTCAATCAAACTGATGATGATCGTCAATGAAAAACCTTTTATTACTCTTCTCATTATTCATAATTGGCCCATCTGCGTTGGCTCAAACCAAAGAAGTTTACTTTGCTAGCTTCCCCACCCTTACCCCAGATAGTCGCACGGTTATCTTTAGTTACGAAGGTGATTTGTGGAAAGTCAATCTCAATCTAAAAAAGCAACCTGCTACTCGGATTACCGCCATGCGCGGCTTGGAAACCCACGCCAAAGTATCGCCCGATGGCAAATGGTTGGCTTTTTCGGCGGGGCAATACGGCAACACCGATGTTTTTTTGATGCCCCTGGAAGGTGGCGAAATCAAACAACTCACCTTCCACGATGGTTTCGATCACGTAGCATCTTGGTCGTGGGATTCCAAATGGATTTACTTCACCTCTAATCGTTTCAATCGCTATAGTGGTTACAAAGTATCTATACAGGGCGGCACCCCCCAACGCCTCTTCAAACATTATTTCCATACGGTTCATCACATGTTTGAGCATCCTGCTACTCCGGAGCTTTTTTTTAATGAAGGCTGGGAAAGCAAAACTTTTGCGCATCGCAAACGATACAAGGGCGCCTTTAATCCTGATATTCAGTCTTATAACTTCAAAACCAAAGCCTACAAAAAATACACAACTTACCGAGGGAAAGACCTCTGGGCCAGTCTGGATCGTCAAGGCAATATTTATTTTGCTTCGGACCAAGCCAACGGAGAATACAATTTATACACCTTTAAAAATGGCAAAAAAACCGCCTTGACTCAATTTGACCGAGCCATCAGACGCCCGTTTGTAAGTGCCAATGGCGAAAGCGTTATTTTCGAAAAAGACTATCAATTATTTACCTATAATGTAGCCACTGGCAAGACGATCAAGTTGGATATTCAAGTATTCAAAAACAACATTCTCAAAAAAGACATTACCTTCCGCACTGCGGGTTTTGTTCGAGCTTTTGATGTGGCACCCGATGGAAAAAAACTGGCGTTTGTGGTACGGGGAGAACTGTTTGTATCTGACATCAAGGGGAAGTTTATCCGCCAAATAAAAACCAAACCGGATGACCGAATCGTAGAGGTACACTGGATGGCCAATAGTAAAACCTTGCTGTTTAGCCAAACGGTAGGTGGGTACATCAACTGGTTTGTGATTGCGGCCAATGGTCGAGGAAAAGAAAAACAAATCACTGTGGACAAGCAAAACAATCGTTTGCTCAGCTTCAATAGTGACCGCAGCAAGGCGGTATACCTGAGTGGTCGCAATGAGGTAAGGGTGATGCATATGAAAACCTTTAAAAACGAAACGGTGGCTCGAGACGAATTATGGGGTTTTCAAAACGACTTGCCCAGTTTTTCACCTAATGATCAATATGTAACCTATACCGCTTACCGAAATTTTGAGCGAGATATTTTCTTATACCATCTCAAAAAGAAAAAGCTAATTCAATTGACCCAAACGGGCATTTCAGAGGTTTCGCCCCGTTGGTCACCCGATGGCAAGTATTTGTATTTTATCTCCAATCGTAGTCGCCCACTTTTCCCCCGTGGTATTGGCAATGGAACCCACGTATATCGTTTGGCATTGGACAAGTTTGAACGCCCTTTTAGGTCTGAAAAATTCGACGCGCTTTTTGAGAAGAAACGCAAGAGAAGAAAGCAAAAAGAAGATGAACAGGACGAATCAAACAAGAAAAAGAAGAAACGCAAAAAAAAGCTCAAAGTCCAGATCAATTTTACCGACTTGTGGTCGCGTCTGGAACGGGTAGGCCCTGGTACCGGAACCCAAAACAGCGTATTTGTCACCCAACGAGGATCAAAAACCAAGGTTTTGTATACTTCCAACCACGAAAAAGGCACCGCTTTTTATATCTGGCAAACGGTGTATGAGCCCTTCAAGCGTCCGCGTACTACCAAGCTGAAAGGAAGCCGCGCCAATAGTTTGCAAACCATGCGACAGGTCAAAGGAAGGCAATATCTATTGTCGTTTGGGAGAATTTATGAAGTAGGCAGCAGTCTAAGAAACATCAGTGTGGCCCATACTTTTCAGAAAAACTTTGCCTTAGAATTCAAACAAATGTTTTATGAGCTTTGGGCCAACCTGGAAGAAAATTTTTACAATGAAAGCTTTCATGGCATGGATTGGCAAGCCATCAAAAAAAAATATGAGCAATACCTGCCCCAAGTCAACAATAGGGACGACTTACGTACTTTGCTCAATGACATGTTAGGGGAACTCAATGCGTCGCATTTGGGCTTTCGTTCTTTTGGCATAGAGGAATTTGTGTTTTATGAAAACCGCACCACGGCCACTGGACTTTTGTTTGATGAGGTCAACCCCTATCAAATTGCGGGAATCATAAAAGGAGGTCCCGCAGATGTAGCCGGGAAAAACATTCGCCCTGGAGATGTATTGGTAGCGGTAAATGGTGAAAAAATAGATCCTACCCAAAGTCGGGAGAAATACTTTACCAAATCGAGCCGAATGCCAGAGATCGCTTTGACCCTACAACGCGGCAAAAAAGAAATAGAAGTACGCTTGCACGGTACCACATCGAGGCGATTGCGTAGTTTGCTGTATAGTGCTTGGGAAACACGTTGTAAACATTTGGTAGATAGCATCAGCAAACAACAAATTGCTTATGTGCACTTACGTAATATGAGCGAAGGGTCGTTGCAAAGGTTCTTAAACTATATGACGGCTGAGGGTTACCGTAAAAAAGGGATCATCCTAGACCTACGCTACAATACTGGCGGCAATGTACACAACGATGTCTTACAATTTTTGTCTCAAAAGCCTTACCTTAAATGGAAATACCGGGAAGGGGCCTACACCATTCAGCCCAACTTTACTCCCGCGGCCAAACCCATTGTACTACTCATCAATGAGCAATCTTTGAGCGACGCAGAAATGATGGCAGCGGGCTTCAAACAATTAAAATTGGGTAAAATTGTGGGCACCGAAACCTACCGCTGGATTATCTTTACTTCAGGTAAACTTCTGGTAGATGGCTCGTTTTACCGCTTGCCCTCCTGGGGATGTTATACATTGGCGGGCAAAAACCTAGAAAAAGAAGGGGTAAAACCGGATATTTTTGTACGAAATACTTTTCAACATAGAATAGCAAACAAAGACCCTCAACTACTGAGGGCAATCAAAGAAATACAAACACAACTTAAAAATGATTAAAAAAGATGGAAAATAATCCAGTGATCAATGGTCTGCTTGGTGTTGCGATGGGTGATGCCTTGGGAGTGCCTTTTGAGTTTAGAAGGAGTTATGTCATGAAAGTGAGTCCAGCTACCGATATGGTCGGTTATGGTACTTATAATTTACCCGCTGGTACTTGGTCTGATGATACTTCGCTGACCCTTTGCCTGGCCGAATCGTTGGTCAATGGCTATGACTTGGCCGACATGAGCCGAAAATTTATGGCCTGGCGTTACGAAAGTTATTGGACCGCTCGTGGTAAGGTGTTTGACATTGGCACCACTACCCGCAAGGCCATTGCTCGCCTAAAAAATTATATTGAGCAACGTGATTTTGAGGCCATCAAAACCCAAAAATGGGCCGGAGACGAACGGGAAAATGGCAATGGATCTTTGATGCGTATCTTGCCTTTGTTGTTTTACCTCAAAGGCAAACCCATTCAAGAACAATTTGAGCTCGTATGGGAAGTTTCGGCGCTGACTCATCGTCATATTCGCGCTGCCATGAGTTGCCTGATTTATTTGCGTTTGGCTGAATATTTACTTTACGGAGTAGAAAAAACGGTGGCTTACAGTAAAATGCAAGCAGATATCTTAAACTTGTGGGATAAAATAAATTTTGCCGAAGAAGAAAGGGTTCACTTTGCCCGATGCATTACTCAAGATATCAGGCAAGTGGCTAGAGAAGATCTCAAATCGGGGGGTTATGTGATAGAAGCGTTAGAAGCCAGCCTATGGTGTTTCTTAACCGAAAATAGCTACGCGGAGGCCGTACTGTCAGTGATCAATTTAGGCCACGACACCGACACCACTGCTGCTATCACGGGTGGACTTGCCGGGCTTTGTTATGGGGTACAAGCGGTGCCCGAAAGATGGCATCAGGTACTGGCTCGTCGCGATGATATCATCGAGTTGGCCCACCAACTTTATCAGAAATGTTTTTAAGTAACGCGTTCGCAATAACTGTGTTACTAGGCGACTCAACGCAGTCACCAAAGGTCCTATGATGTATGAAAACCAAAATCTAAAAATTATAATAATGAAAAAAACCTATTACATTTTTGCTTTAGCCGCAGTATTGATGGTAAGCATGGCAAGTTGTGGAGGAGGCAAAAAAGCCAATTCTGGGGAGAACAAAGACAGCTCATCTACTACCGCCTCGGGCAGTAATGCAGCCGAAGGTTCTAGTGAGTCGTCACAATCGGGAGATCAATCTGAGGGGGGAAGTACAACCGATCCTAAAATTACTGAAGTCATCCAGACCTATTGTGGTCTCTTTTCTGCGTCTCGTTACAAAGAGATAAAATCTTTGTTTGCCAACAATGTAAAGCAATACATTGGGATGAAAAATACCACGGGAGAAGCGCTTGCCAATGAAGCCGACCGTTTTTTGTCTGGTAAAAAGTTTGTAACCTACTTTCCTGATTTAGACGAACTCAAAGTGAACGGCAAAACAGCTACGGTACCCATTAATATTGAGTGGGCGGGCTACCAAACCCGAGTTGCCACCGAAATTGAGTTTGACGATGACTATAAAATCGTTTCTTTAAAGGAAGCTAAAGTACTTTCTCAAAAATATGACAATCTCAAAACTACTCCTCAACAAGTGGTAGACACTTACCAAGGCTGCGATTATAAAAACAAAAACAATGATTGTACTTATTTCTTTGCGGCTTATCAAATTGTAACCCAAGCGGTCAATCAAGCAGTGAAAGACTCTATCAACAATTATGTCTACAAGGCGCTTAGTGTAGAAGAACCCTCAAAAGCTGCGGTGGAACGATCGGCCAAAGGGTTTATCCAAACCTTTATTGACTTACGCAAGAGTGGTTCGGCGATGTCGAATTTTATTCAGAATACCCGAGGCAGCATTCGGAATATGGGTACGTATGCTACTGTAGATGTCACTAGCTCGGGGTACAGCGGAGGGGCTCATGGGTTTGACTACATCGCGATAGCCAATTTTGATCTCAAAACTGGAAAAAAACTCTTACTCACTGACTTGATTACCTCAGAAGCAGCTTTGAAAAAAATTGCCACGAAAATTTTCCGTAAACTCAATAAAATACCGGATGACAAGACCATCAATGAATATGGCTACACCATAGATGACAATGAAAAATTTGAGTTTGCCAACAATTTTGCGCTCAAGAAAGATCAAATCGAGTTTTACTATGGACGCTACGAGGCCGGACCTTACGTAATGCCTCCTCCTATGCTCAACATCAAATATGATGAGATGCGAGACTTGATTAAAAAAGATGGTATTCTGGGAGATAAAGTAAAGTAAATTTTATTCTTTCAACTTTGCTAAGCTGGCCCAAAAACATAAACCCTTGGTTAGGAAGCCTGACCAAGGGTTTTTATTACGCTATTTCGTATTTTAAGTGTGTTATTTCGTAACGCATCTCAGGCGTCCTTCTTTTTTACTTCGACAACTCGTATGTAATAATCTTTTTACTTTTGGTCACAATGGCCAATAAATATTTTCCTTTGGGTAAGGTCTGTAAATCCATTTCCAAATTGGTTTTGCCCGAACGGCTGGTGTAAGACTGCTGAGGAATCCCCGCTTTGCTCTTGATTTTTACACTGTAAATACGATCTTGGGCATTGTTCATGTTGATGGAAACACGTTTACCCATAGAATGTACCTGAGTGGTAATCTGGGCGTCCTTCAAGGCCTCCTCAGAACTCAAAGAACTCAATTGAATATCAGGGTTTGACTGAGCCTGGGCAGTAAAGCCAACCATTACTAAAGCGAAAATGAAAGTGAGGGAAAAAAGTTTTTTCATAATATTACTTATTTGAGTGCAGGACTGTTCTACTATTAAAAAGCTACTATTTACTCGTTAATACTATGCCTTCTTCAAAAAGTTATATTCCTCATGTAAGCTTAGCGGTCAATCAACGAAATCCCGTTTAAATCAGTAGTTAAATACCCGGTCATCACCTCAAAAAAAGGCAACATATGAAGCAGTCCTTCGGCTATTTTTTTTACGAAATCTCGTGATAACACCTCTTGATCGGTAAAAGTGTGTTTGATCAAAAACTGTTTATGGCGGATGAGGTCAATGTTTTCGTTGTCTTTTTTAAAGCCTTTGGGGGCAGTTTTTACCCGATCTCCCAACAATTCGCCAAAATAACTTGTAAACGCTTTGCTTTTCAATACGGTTCTCAATGGATCAGCATCGGCATCTAACTGCTGCCTGAGCAATAACAAATCTTCTGAATTGGGGCCAAAAAAACCTCCCATCACAAAAGAGTTGCCTGGTTGTACCTGAAAATGATATCCCCCGCGTCGGTCGGCTCCCAAACGATTGAAAAAGCCTCCCCAATAGGTTTTATAGGGTGCCTTGTTTTTGGAGAAACGTACATCTCGATAAATCCGGTAAATGCTTTTTTTACCCGACTCGTTTTTAATGACATCTCCTTCATTCATCAATTGGAGCAATTCATCGGCAAAACTAACCACCTCTTGTCTGGAGGCTTCATAAGTAGCTTTGTTTTGATTAAACCATTCACGGTTGTTGTTTGCTTCCAGTGCCGATAAAAAATCAAAAGTTTGTTGGGTAATTTGAGTCATATTATTTGATGATTGCTTTATGGGCTGAAAATAAGAAATATAATGGAATTTGGTAGATAATTTTTGGGAGGTGCTTGTTTGGAAAAATAGCTTGTCTCACCGAAACGGGGTTATCTTATTTCACCCCTTGTTATAGTGGCAAACACTTTCGAAGTCGAGTTACTTGATGTGTATGTTTCTGCTGAAATGATGTTTCAATCCTTGTTATAGCGGCAAACACTCTCGAAGATGCAATTAGGAAGCATGTTGAAGAAAACAAAATAAGGTTTCAATCCTTCTTATAGTGGCAAACGCTCTCGAAGAAGGCAGCACTTAGGGTCATTGCAAGTGCCGATTAAGTTTCAATCCTTGTTATAGTGGCAAACCCTCTTGAAGAATCAACTAAGCGAGGGAGTACAAAAAATGGATGTGTTTCAATCCTTGTTATAGTGGTAAATTGAGCCGAAGTCTTCTCGCCAAATTAGGGTTTTCTTTAGGCAATGCCCCTCAACCATCACGGTTACTTTTTAAGTTTATTTTATAATTCCTCTCAAGGCGTTCTTTCTTTCGCTTTCTGACATCAGTTTAAGGTGTCGTACCAAATCTTCATAGCTTGTATCATTAGAAAGACCAAGACGTTCCGCAACTTGTATCCTAAGTTGATTAGTTACAGGATCTTTTAGTCTAGCTTCCTGCTCTCTTGTTACGCGTTGGCTGGTTTTCTCAAAAAAACTCCAAATAATGTCTTTTGTTTCTTTCATAACTAAGCATTTAAGATTGACTCAAATATAAAAATCTGTGACTCAAGATACGATATATTCGCTTTCCAAGCCAATATGTTCTTTTCAGTATCAATCTTTTGACGGCCAACAATTTCGCCAATATTGATTAGATCAGTAAAAAACGTTACCAAGTCCTCAAGCCCTTCCTTTTCCTCAATTCTCTGGTTAAGAATTACCCTTAACTCTTCTTTTTCCATTTCTTTGATGTTTCAATTCTGTTTCAATCCTTGTTATAATGGCAAAACCTCTTGAAGTTCAAATTAAGCAAGAGGCTAAGAACGAGAAAATTGAGTTTCAATCCTTGTTATAGTGGCAAACCCTCTTGAAGTCGCACTTTGGTTTAATTCATTATAAATCAGAGACTTGCATCGCTTTTACTATACGTCTAAATTCAAAAAATCAGTAAGTCAAAGTACATTTTTTCGCATTTTTTGAGTACTTTCCGAATCCCTAAGCAACTAATAATGAATGGGTTAACCTCTATTTTTCATACTCTTCAAATAAATTGCCCGGCGGAACCAGTTTTTTTTACTCAATCGCTGGTTACAATGTACGCATTTCATTCCATCTTAAAAAGGTAATTTCCTATAAAACAATTGAAAGCTTACTTGGAATATCCCATAAATCAAAGTATATTTATACCTATCTACTTAACCACATCACAATGAATCAACAACTGCAATCACTTGGTGAAAATCTACAAGACCATCATCATCAAAACCAACCTCAAATAAAAAAGCAACGCAGTGAACAACAATCTCCTTACCAAACCAAACAGAGGAGGTTAGGGGCAGTGCAGGCACGTTGGAATGGAAAACCACTAAAACCTGTTCAGGCTAAACATAAACCAGTCAATAAAAGTAATGCTTCTAAACATGCCCCTCTGGAATCCAAAGAACCAATACAACAAAAACCTGTACAAACCAAGTCTGCAAATACTCCTTCCTCTCAAAGTAGTACTGGTAATGGCTTGCCCATTCAACTACAAGAAAATATGGAGGGAATGGGAGGCGTGGATTTATCAGATGTGAAAGTCAATTATAATTCGTCTAAACCTAAGCAAATGGGAGCTTTGGCTTATGCTCAAGGCAATCAAATAGAGATTGGCCCTGGCCAGGAAAAACACTTACCCCACGAAGCTTGGCACGCTGTACAACAAAAACAAGGACGTGTACAAGCCAATGCCTCAATACAAGCCAAGGGTTTACCTCTAAACAATGATCCTGCACTGGAAAAAGAAGCGGATGTAATGGGGGAAAAGGCGCTCAAAAATACCTCACCAGTCAAAAATACTACACCAGGAAATAGTCATTCTTCCACTACTTTTCAATTGGCCCTGGACAAGGATGATTACAATGCGCTTGTACAACAGGTTCATATTGCAGTCACTGCAAAAGACGTAGATGAGGAAGCTGTTTATGTGGCTTTACAAAAGTTGGATCAAGAAAAAAATGCAGTTACAAAACTTAGTAAAGCATACAAAAAGCTTTTTAAAACTGAATTAGTAGATGACTTACGAAAAAGCTTAAGTGGTAATGGCTTGACATTAGCTCTAGAACTCTTAAATATCAAAGATGATCCGGAAAGTGAGGGTATGTTGGCAGATAGTAAACCTACTGATGGAGATGCATTTAAAGCATTGGCTACCAAATTACAATTGGCCATCACTGGGGATAAACAGGAAGCTGTTTATGCACTTTTGATTCCTTTTGATAGGGAACGGGCAAGTCTGACTACTCTGAAAAGCACCTATAAAACTGAAGTTGGGAATGAACTAGTTGAGGATTTGAAAAATAAATTTGCTGATAACAAACTCTACTATGCACTTTATTTATTGAATGCTCCTCGTCCCGCGGCCGATTCGGCCTCAGGACTTACAATTGATGAAAAAGGTACTCAAGACGTATCTACTAAGGTACCAGGTGGAAATATATCAGTCCGTACTGGTGACGAAATACAAGGTACTGCCTATGATGATATATTCTCACTAGAGTATAAAGGAGGGTTGGCTTCTGAAACTCGTTGGTTACAATTTATTTGGCGTGAAATCATTGCTACCAGAAAAGATGCGAGTGTTGAGGCTTTGAATGATTCCATTACCACAACTGGTGGAACATACAATTTGACTGATGACCCTACTTCGCCTAACTACAATGTAGATACCAATGACGCAACAAGCCCTTTTTACGAGGCCGGCTTTGCAAGTGATAGAACTGCCGATGCTACTACTATCTATGATATGCCAAGTTCAGCAGACGGGTTTGTGCAAAGGGAACTCGCAGCTGATGCTACTCAGGTAGTATCTCGAGCTCATTTTGACACGTTTTTGATTAGAGATTATGCACCTCTACACCATGTTAAAACTGATGTAGAATGGACATATTCAGACGCAAGTATGCCTCCAAGAGTACAAAGTGCGAAAGATGAAGGAGCTGTCAATCGCTTACCAGGAGGTATGAAAACCAAATTAGTAGCTCAGTACCCTGATTACGCTTACATTAGATAAATAACACACTAATGGTCACTCTAGCAAAAATTTATATGCTCACCGGTTTTTTAACTTTGAATGGGCAAGCCCTGAATAATCAGCAAATTTTGATTATTGCTCAAGGTCGCGTTATTCAAGTCTCTACTACTGACACAACAGGTCATTTTACTTGTAAAACTTCGGAAAAGGAAGTACAAGTAATCGCAAAAATTAGGACCGATAGTGTGGTAACTGTACATACCCAAGCGGTAGCACTTCCTCAAAAACAGCCTTTGAGAATAGATATCAATATGCATCACGATTTCTACAAAGTAGACATAGAAGTAAAAAGTAAGGTTGGCTTTCCCAAACTATTGGATATTCAGCTAAACCTGACCAATATCATAGGCATCGCTCCTCAGTGGAATCAGCATTTTAATGCCTCATCTCCTCGCACAAGGTCCTCTTCTTATTATCAAAAAACAATCCGTAGCTCACGACACACGCTATGGCTCAAAAAAGGAACATATAGGGTCAATGCTGAATACATCATTCACGAAGGACTCACGTTGGGCACAGATCGCCCTAAAAATTATGTTACAGAAAAGGCCACACTTCTCCCCAGTCAAAGTTTAGAAGGTAAAAAATACGTAGGATATACCCTGGAAGTGTCCGGTGATTGCAAGGTGCTACTTCATTTGAGGGTATTAGAAGACAAAGAATTGTATGGGGATTGAGTCAAAGCTTTTGTTTGTTCAGTAATAAAAAAGAAGCGCGTTTCAAACCCAGAACTTCAAATTCGAAACGCGCTTTCTGTTTTTTAAACTGCCAAAGCCACTTTTTTGGGCGCTTTCTCGGTCGTTTTAACCACTTTTCCCGTATTGGCAATAAAAATATCGCGTTCCGAAAGGGTGGTTTTCAAATCACATAAATCCTGTAAGCGAACCGTTCCAATCACATAGTTGAAGTTGGTTCCCTGGTACTTTTCACTGATCTCAATAAAGTCAAATAGCTCAAAGTCGGCCTCCTCATGGTAACGCAGGTACACTTCCTGCACTTGCTGTTGACTTACCTTGAAAGGTTTGGCAATGGTACTGTCCTGAGCATACGCTTTTCGGTATTCGTACTTGTATCCATAACGATTGGCCGAAATGTCAGACAACACCGCGGAGCCCGTAGGATGCCCTCCCGCTCCTTTGCCCGTAAATACTTGCTTACTCGAAAAGGCCGCTTCTACAATGGCCGCATTGTATTCGTTTTCTACGTGATACAGGTAATGATCTTTGCCTACAAAGTGAGGCATAACCGAAAGGCTTACTTTGTCTTCGCTAATTCGCTGTACACTGGCCAGTAGTTTTAGTTTGTACCCTTTCTCAAGGGCAAATTGAATATCGTGAGGAGACAATCCCTGAATGCCATAGTTGAATATATCGTTTGGTTTTACTACCACCCCATACGCATGCAAAGCCACAATACAAAGCTTATAAAGTGGATCAAACCCACCTACATCTAGCGTAGGATCAGTTTCGGCAAAACCCAAATCCTGGGCTTGTTTCAAGGCCGTTTGGTAAGATAAGTTTTCTTGAATTACCTTCGTTAAAATATAGTTTGACGAACCATTGAATATACCAGAAACCGCAAAAAGCAGCTCATTGTCATAGTATTCTTCCAAAGTTCTAATGATAGGAATACTCCCGCATACGGCTCCTTCATACAACAGTGATACCCCGTGTTTTTTCTGCAGCTCCAGTAGCTCGGCCAAATGCTCTGCTACCATTTTCTTGTTTGCTGTTACTACGTTTTTGCCACTTTGTAAAGCTGCTTTCACAATTTCGTAGGCCTCGTCGGCATTATCGATGAGTTCTACAACCAGGTTAATGGCTTCGTCTTCCAGAATATCGCTTGCCTCGAAAGTGAAGCATTCGGCAGGCAAAGACCGTTTCTTTTGACGGTTCTTCACACAAATTTTCACCACTTCAGCTTTAAAGTCCGTTTTTTCTAAAATATCGTAAAGTCCTTGACCCACACATCCAAAACCAAACAATCCAATTTTGTGTTTTTTATCCATGTCAAAAATCAAATAGTTAAATATGATAATGTATCGTTCAAATAATCAATCAAATAAAGTATCTCGGTAATCTTTTCGGTTTCAATCAAAAAACCGTCGTGTCCATAGCGTGATTCAATCTCGTAATAGCAGGCATTGGGTATGTACTTGGCAATCAGTTGTTGTTCGTTGGTTGGAAACAACACATCGGTATTTACTCCAATTACCAAAGTTTTGGCTTTGATCATCCCCAAAGCAGTCTGGATTCCTCCTCGGTTTCGCCCCACATCATGATTGTCCATGGCCTTCGACAAAGTCCAGTAAGCAAACGCATTGAATCGCTTCTGAAGCTTTTCGCCTTGGTATTGCTGATAAGAAGAAGCGCTGAATTGATCCAGTTTTTTCGCGTCCGAGGCATCGGTTTGGGTAGCCTCGTAAGTTCCATAATTTCGGTAAGAAAGTAAGGCAATGGATCGGGCCACTTTCAAGCCTTCTATTCCGGCTGTCGGTGTTTTTTCTTTCCAGGTAACATCTGCTGCAATCGCCATACGTTGCGATTCATTGAAAGCAATTCCCCAAGCGGAGTGCTTGGCATTGGTCGCCAATAATACCAAGTTATCAATCAGTTCGGGAGCTAAAATGGCCCATTCCATCGCTTGCTGCCCTCCCAAAGATCCTCCAATGCACAACTTAATCTCCTGGATGTTCAAAGAAATACGTAAGAGATCAAACGCTCGAACAATATCTCGATTGGTCAACAAGGGAAAGTCATGATAATAAGGTTCCTCAGTATCAGGATTAGTCGACAGGGCCTGAGTTGACCCATAGCAGGACCCAAGCATATTGGCACATATGATAAAGTGCTTGGCTGGATCAAATATTTTTCCAGCACCAATGAGTCCTTCCCACCAATCATCTACTTGGGCATTTGCAGTAAGGGCATGGCAAACCCACACTACATTATTGGCCTGTGCATTCAATGTGCCCAAGGTGGTATACTCCACGGCAAGCTCTGGTAAAGATGCTCCTGATTCCAGGGCAAAGGGTTGCTTGTATTCAAACTTTGGCATGGTAATCCTTTTGTGTAAGCAAAGTGGGGTAACCAACCTACCCCACCTCGTCAATCATTACATTAAACCGCTGGAGTAGGTTCGAAAACTTTGGCAAAAGCTTGTTCAAAATCTCCTCGAATGTCGTCAATGTGTTCTATACCCGCCGAAACTCTTAATTGGGCAGGATGCACCCCAGAAGCGGCCTGTTCGGCTTCTGACAGTTGTTGGTGCGTGGTAGAAGCCGGGTGGATAATCAAGGTTTTGGCATCGCCCACATTTGCCAAATGACTCACCAATTGCAAGCTATTCACAAAAGCTTCCGCTTTGTCCTTTCCTCCTTTGATGCGGAAGCTCAATACTCCACCAAATCCATGTTTCAAATACTTTTTAGCCAACTCATGATAAGGGCTAGATGCCAACCCAGCATAACTTACCGAGTCTACCAATTCGTGTGCTTCGAGCCACTCAGCCAAAGCCAAGGCATTTTCTACGGTTCGCTGTACTCTCAAAGACAGGGTTTCCAATCCTTGTAACAGCAAAAAAGCATTGAATGGACTCAAGGCTGGGCCAAAATCTCTCAAACCTTCTACCCGAGCCCGAATCACAAAGGCAATGTTTCCAAAAGGGCTACCTGCGCCAAACGTTTCCCAAAAATTCAATCCATGGTACCCTTCCGAAGGCTCGGTAAATTGAGGAAACTTACCATTGCCCCAATCAAAGTTCCCGGAGTCTACAATGACCCCACCAATGCTGGTTCCGTGTCCTCCAATCCATTTGGTAGCCGAAGCAGTCACAATGGCCGCACCATGTTCAATAGGGCGACACAAATACCCCCCAGCTCCAAACGTATTGTCTACCACCAAAGGAATGTCATGTTTTTTGGCCAATTGCGCAACGGCCTCAAAATCAGGTACGTTGAATTCTGGATTTCCAATGGTCTCAAGATAAATGGCCTTGGTTTTTTCATCAATCAATTTGGCAAAGCTCTCTACATTGTCGCCTTCGGCAAACCTGGCCTCAATGCCCAATCGTTTAAAAGCTACTTTGAATTGGTTGTAAGTTCCTCCATACAGAAAAGAAGTGGAAACAAAATTGTCCCCAGCCTGTAAGATGTTATTCAATGCAATGAATTGAGCCGATTGACCCGAAGCAGTAGCCAATGCTGCTACCCCTCCTTCTAGTGCCGCTATCCGCTTTTCAAACACATCGGTGGTAGGATTCATGATGCGCGTGTAAATATTCCCAAACTCTTTGAGGGCAAATAAGTTGGCTCCGTGGGCGGCATCGTTAAATACATAAGACGTAGTTTGGTATACTGGCACTGCTCTAGATCCAGTGGTAGGATCTACCTCTTGCCCAGCGTGCAATTGTAGTGTATCAAAATGATATTGTGTTGACATTTGTTAGAGATTAAAAAGTTTTAGAAAATATAATGTGAAAAGAAGGCTTGGTATGCCAACATTTTCCTCAAGTAAGGAATCATATCGACAAACATTGCCTCATAAGGAGTGATGACTAGCAACAACAACAGCACATCGCAATGTGTCTGATATTGCAAATACTAGAGTACAAAGTAAATGAGTAAGTGGATACTTTGGAACTATGAAATACAGAAGTAGATCTAATCATGAGATTATTGATTTATCTTTCCTAATTAATTTATTAGGTAGGAATTAGCACCTTACTGTGCAGCAGGTTGCCAGCGCTTCCTCGAGCCTACTCTCTCAGCGCTTCTGTATAAATCGATAAAAAAATGTGAATAATGGTTATTCTATTTTTTTATCAGGGGCGAATTAAAGCCATAAAAAGTGAATTGCAAAATTTGCTGGATGGTTTTTATAAAAAAAATCATATAATTAAAGCTCATTTATTCCACAGTAACCGATTTGGCCAAGTTACGCGGTTGGTCCACATTGGCACCTCGCATCACTGCTATATGGTAAGAAAGCAGCTGGAGAGGTATCACTGAGATCAAAGGGGTCAATGGTTCAATTGTTTTCGGAATCTCTATCACGTAATCCGCAATATTTTTAATCTGTTGATCACCTTCGGTCACAATGGCAATTACCTGACCACGCCGTGCTTTTACCTCCTGAATATTGGAAACCACTTTTTCGTAACTGCTATCCGAAGTTGCAATAAACACCACTGGCATTTCTTCATCAATCAAAGCAATGGGGCCATGTTTCATTTCAGCAGCGGGATACCCCTCAGCATGAATGTACGAAATCTCCTTTAGTTTCAAGGCACCTTCTAAAGCCACTGGGAAATTATACCCACGCCCGAGATATAAGAAGTTGCGGGCATCTTTGAAGACATCTGAAATATATTTGATTTGGTCATTGAGTTTCAAAGCTTGTTCTACCTTGGCTGGAATATTCTCCAGTTCAATCAAGAATTCTCTGAACTTACTCTCAGAAATGGTTCCTTTACGATGGGCCAACATCAATGCCATCATACTCAATACAGTAATTTGTCCGGTAAATGCTTTGGTACTTGCTACTCCAATTTCTGGCCCAGCGTGGATGTATGCTCCAGCGTGGGTTACTCGAGGAATAGATGCACCTACCACATTACAAACTCCAAAGATGATGGCTCCCTTGGATTTTGCCTGCTCAATGGCGGCGAGTGTATCGGCAGTTTCTCCTGATTGAGAAATCGCAATGACTACGTCGTTTTCGCGTATGATGGGGTTACGATATCTAAACTCTGACGCGTACTCGACCTCTACTGGTACGCGGGCCAGCTCTTCAAAAAGATACTCTGCTACCAACCCCGCATGCCAAGAAGTACCACAAGCCACGATCATAATTCGGTCGGCGGTCATCAAGCGATTAAAATACTCAATCAAGCCCCCTAAATGTAGGCGATGCTTATTGGCCACTACCCTACCCAACATACTGGCCATGATAGACTTTGGCTGCTCAAAGATCTCTTTGAGCATAAAGTGTTCATATCCTCCCTTTTCAATGGCCTCTAGTTCCATATCAATGGTCTGTACGTAGGGAGTTTTAGGAACCGAATCAATGTTTTTGATGCTTAAACCATCATTATTATCAATTACTGCAATCTCACGGTCGTCCAAATAAACGACCTCATTGGTATATTCTACAATGGGAGTGGCATCTGATGCGATGAAATACTCCCCTTTGCCAATACCTATTACAAGTGGGCTTCCTTTACGAGCTGCAATCAATTGTTTTGGGTTTTTTCGCGAGATCACTACAATGGCATAAGCGCCCACAACTTTTTGTAGCGCCAATCTCACTGCCTCTTCCAAAGAAGTGTTTGATCTTTCTTGAATATTTTCAATGAAATGGATCAACACCTCGGTATCGGTTTCGCTTTTAAACTCGTGTCCTCTGTTCAACAATTCTTGTCTAATGGAATCATAATTTTCAATGATTCCATTATGAATAATAGCCAAATCACCACTATTAGAATAGTGAGGGTGTGCATTCATGTCATTGGGTTCACCGTGAGTAGCCCAACGGGTATGCCCAATGCCAATATTCCCCTCCATACTTTTGCCTGCTACAAACGTCTCAAGGTCGGTTACTTTACCTTTTTTCTTGTAAACACTTAAATCACCGTTTAATAATGCTACCCCGGCACTATCGTATCCTCGATATTCAAGTCTTTTAAGACCCTTTAGAATAATCGGGAAGGCTTCCCGATGCCCTGTGTAAGCTACTATTCCACACATAGATTTTTTTAGTTATGGTTTAATGGAATGTATTGTATTCCAAAAGCTTTCTATTTTAGATAAACCCTTAAAAGCCTTGGTTATTGTTTTATGACTGTATAAAATACTTTTAATTGCATCCTGCGGTTCGACGTAGGATCATTGTCTATCAATACCCGCGTTGCTCTACCTCCACCAATCACACCACCTGGATTAGAAAATGAAGTAGGAAAACTTGGCAGTACAAAAATCTGAGAGCCTCTTGTACCATTCAAAATCTGTTGCAGTTGCTCCGTAATATTGAAGGTATAATGCTTGAAAGTATTGTTGAACCGAGTCAAGTTTACCGTAAAGTTATCTATCCCTATGTTATCTTCGTTGGCAATAAAATCAAAAATACCATTGGAAGTCTTATTCAACCTTGTTCCATTGGCTTGAGCTAACAGCAAATTGTCTGCAATAGGAAATACTGCATCATTTACGGTCTCTATTTTTGGAGAAAAAACCAATTCCGCTTGATTGATGGAAACTGCCCCTAGAGAATTGAGTTTTAGTACATCGACCAAGTCTATTTTAGTCGCAATTCCAACTCCCGCTTGCGCATACAACACATTGCCTCCTGTAACCTCCCGATTGGTTGTAGTAAGGCTTGCTAACTCTCCCGAACGGTTTTCAGCTTGAATGTTATTAAAGGCATTCCTAAGAAAAGATACACTATAGGTATTCTCCTGGCTACCAGTCGAAACCTCTCCAGTGTATTTCATTTCTAGTCTTGTCAAAGTTCGAGTAAATCCCAGCATCATGGTATTGGTACTGGCCGGAATGACGGCAAGCCCTTTTACTGCATTCCTAAATTCCTCCGTGGTTGTTTTACCTTTGTTGGTAATGTTAAAAAACCTTTGGATATAATCTTGATCAGTAATGGTAATCTCGACTTCGCTCTCGTTGTCATTTACGATCGTTTTGGGTACAAATGTGGCGCTACCAACCAAACGGGTGGCATCATACTCCACCACATCATTGTTGGTGTAAATCCTCGTCACCAAAGTATCTTTCAACTCATATAAATTGATGGTTTGTGATGTATTATCCTGGGTAATGTCTGCTCCATAGCTATAATTAATACGCAAGCTAAGGGTAAGACTTTTGAAAACACGATCGGTTCCCACAAGATTAATGGTAGAATCAGTTGCCAAGTTAGGCCCCACGTCTACAAATGCCTGAGATGTTATAGTTCCAAAAAAAGGATCACTGTATTTACCTACCAACATGGTTAAACTACTGGAAGTCTGAAAACTATCCAGAAGGGTAATTTTAGGTTGTAAATCAAAGTCTTCTTCAAAAGAAACCCCAATTTGATTATTGGGGTTTTGTTGAGAGGTTAATCCTATATCTTTTGGATTTTCACAAGAAATAAAAAAAGTGATGGCAATAAATAATGATAAAAATGCGCTTCTTTTAGTTAACTCCAACAAGTTCATTGTAAAGGTTATAATATGAATCCGATAAATTTTCATCTGCTTCGATTGAATCGATTTTCTTGGCCTGCTCAAACTCATTAAAAAGTTTATTCATACTCTCACTGTATGACTCCTCAGCCTTGATCACTGCGTCTGCGTACTCGATACCAACTTTCACAAACCCATCAAAATCGGTAGACTGCAATGACTTGAGCATATCATCCTCAATATCTACCATTTTTACTTTGTTCAACAAATTTTCGTCAAATTTATATTCAAAGTAGTTGTTATAGATTGTAAAAATTGACTTGGAGTTCTTGAAAACTGGATCATTTTTATATGTAGTTTTCAAATACATAGGAATTAATCCGGTGATCCAATCATTACAGTGAACAATGTCTGGTGCCCAGCCAAGTTTTTTCACTGTTTCCAATACGCCTTTGCAGAAGAAAATGGCTCGCTCATCGTTATCTTCGTAAAAATTATCTTCCTTATCTAGAAAAACAGATTTGCGATGGAAATAATCTTCATTATCTATAAAATACACCTGAAGTTTTGCATTTGGAATAGAAGCTACCTTGATTACCAATGGTTTTTCCTCTTCGCCTACTGTAATGTTGATTCCTGATAGCCTTACCACTTCATGTAGGCGGTTTTTTCTTTCATTGATCAAGCCAAAACGTGGAACTAGTATTCTAATTTCCATACCTCGTTCTTGCATGGCTTGGGGTAATCTTCTTACAAAATCCGCTACTTGAGATGTTTCTAGGAAAGGATTTATCTCGCTTGCAACATATAGTACTCGAGTCTTTTGCATATCAAAAATCTTATTTGAAATGAGGTAAAAATAAAAAAATGGGCGTGCAAATTTACAAAAAATATAGCAGATTTCAATTTTTGCCATCAAAATGGGCTAATATTGTATCCATTTGGCACGCAATGAAAGGAACCAATGTTAATCTTTGATAATACCGCAGAACTCCAAAAATACCTCCAATCTGAGAGGATTCAACAACGTAGTATTGGCTTTGTGCCCACCATGGGTGCCTTGCACTTGGGACACTTGTCACTCATCGAGAAAGCCCGCGAAAACAACGACCTTGTGGTATGTAGCATTTTTGTAAACCCTACCCAATTCAATAACCCTCAAGATTTGGTTAAATACCCTCGTACAATCACTCAAGACCAAAAATTACTTGCTCAACAAGGTTGCGATGTTTTGTTTTTACCTGAAAACAAAACCATGTACCCCGATCCAGTAAAGACAACTTTCAGCTTTGGAAATTTAGAGCAAACCATGGAAGGGCAACACCGCTCAGGGCACTTCAATGGGGTCGCACTCATTGTCTCTAAACTTTTTCATTTAATTCAGCCCGACCAAGCTTATTTTGGACAAAAAGATTTACAGCAATATTTAATTATTCGTCAGTTTGCCCAAGACTTATTTTTTAATACGACAGTGGTTTGCTGCCCTATTATACGCGAAAACGACGGCTTGGCAATGTCATCACGAAACCTAAGGTTAACCGAAGCAGAACGTGCCATTGCTCCTAAAATATACGAAGCATTGCAATCGGCTCGTCAATCTTTACTTGATGGACACAGTGTATCCTCTACCAAAGACCATATTCAAAATTTTTTTAGTGATGTGAAGGTTTTTGATCTAGAATATTTTGAAATTGTGAAAACAATGACCCTGGAACCAATTGATCATGTAGATCAAGCATCTCAGGTATCATTGTGCATTGCTGCGTTTTTAGGTGAAATCAGGTTGATAGACAATGTCTTCTTATATGAACAAAAAGGCATCTTCTAAATATTGATATAATACAATCTTAACTCGGCAAAAAACAAAAAAACACGCCTGGTAACATCAAGTGGACTTCTTGATTTCAGGAGATAGCTTTTAGTAACAATTTTTTAATATTTTTACGTTCCATATTTCGAAACTAAGAAAAATCATATGTTGGTAGAGGTTTTACATTCAAAAATACACCGTGCAAAGGTAACTCAAGCGGAGTTACACTATGTGGGAAGTATCACTATTGATGAAGATTTAATGGATGCAGCAGGGCTTTTTGAAAATCAGAAAGTTCAGGTGGTAGATATTAATAACGGTGAGCGACTTGAAACTTACGTAATCAGAGGTCAAAGAGGTTCTGGACAAATATGCCTGAATGGCGCTGCTGCCCGAAAAGTACAAGTAGGCGACCTGATCATTATCATTGCTTATGCTATGATGGAAATAGAAGAAGCGAAACGTTATCAGCCTCGTGTCATATTTCCGGATGAAAACAATCAAGCAATCAACGCTTCCATTGTTTCTTTCTAAGTCTGAATATTTGATATTTTTTTAATGAAAGTAAATTTTCGTAAGGTACTACAATACACCATCTCATTGGGTATCGCCTTTGGCTTATTGTTGTACTTGTTCAAGGGGTTCAATTTTTCGGTCATTGTAAAAGTCTTCAAAGAAGCCGACTACAAATGGGTCGTCCTTTCGGTGATCATTGGCATCATCAGTCACCTCTTGCGGGCATATCGCTGGATCATTCTTCTGAAGCCTATGGGTTACTCACCCACCTTGTATAAATCCTTTCTGGCTGTTATGTCAGGATATTTTATCAACTTGGTGATTCCAAGGGGTGGAGAAGTAGCCCGAAGCGGCTTGTTACAAAAAATGGATGATGTTCCGGCCACCAAGGCATTTGGTACCATTGTCATGGAACGCATCATTGATGTTTTGATTTTGGGTATTCTAATGTTGGTGTTATTGGCAGTAGAGGTAGATCAAATTACCTCGATTCTCACCAACTCTATGAGTTCCAAATTTACTGGCTTGCAAGATAAGTTGTACCTACTAGCTCTAGCTGGTGGAATTTTCATTGCACTGGTGGTGGCTACCTTTTTTGCTTTCAGAAAGAGAATTCAGGAATCTTTTCTGTATGCTAAAATTTTAGGACTCCTAAAAAAAGTACTTGAAGGGGTATCTAGTATTTTAAAAGTAAAAAATCAAGGTGCCTTTTGGTTTCATACCTTGGGCATTTGGGTGATGTATTACTTTATGGCTTATGTACTCTTTCAGTGCTTCCCACTTACTGCAAGCCTTAGTCCTTGGGTAGGTTTTTCTATACTGGTGATAGGTGCATTGGGGATGGCTGCTCCAGTACAAGGTGGATTGGGTGCATATCATTTTCTGATTACTCCAGTCTTGATTTTCTATTTGCAAGCTCAAAATCCATCCAAAGATGAGGTATTGGGCATTGTCACCTTTATGCATGCGGCCCAGTCTTTGGTCACCATTGTCATTGGAGGCATTGCAGTAGGATTGAGCTCTGCTATGAGTCGGAAAAAGCAAGAAAACGCTTCAAATACGATTTCTGCTGAAGAAAAAGATACAACCGAAAACGTAAAAGCAGTATCTTAATACTGTTTTTACGTTTTCTTCATTTTTATACTAACTAAGTTAACTTAGTTCCTTTAGGGCGTCTTCCAAGGTGTTGCTATATTGAATATCCATCAAATTGAATTTGGCTTCCGGATATTCATTCTTGATTTTTGTAATACCAATTTTTACACTTTGCCTAAAAACAATGTCTTTTGGCAAAACTTTTCTAATCGTCCTTAATCCCAGTTCATAGGCGGTGTCCTTCCAATCTGTAAAATACCACTCCATAGAGGGTTGATGAAATACTTTGAGCTTCCGTTTGTCAAAAATAAACTTTGTTACTCGATGAGCTGCGATCAGTTCGTTTACCTTATCAAAAACTTCTTTAAACTCTTCATTCAAAATGTAAGACCGCAAAGATTCTACAATCAATACATTGCTAGTGGCTTCCAGGTATACCTTTGCCGTCTTGAAAGTTGCCCTCGTGCTTGGTACACCTTCCGTTAAATCCGTCATAAATTGTTGTTTAAATGTGCTCTCAAATATTCTATTATCTAACTTTGAGGGATAATACTAAAAGATTTGTAAAACTTAGGAACATGTTCAAAATAAGTTTCCAGGTTTAGTAAAATTACCCAAAGTTAGACGAGGCGTTTTTTGCGCGCGTAGCCGTAGCTACGGGCAAAAAAAACAACGAAGTATAACAAAG
>CALDJV010000682.1 GCA_937899305.1 uncultured Cytophagaceae bacterium | reverse complement strand
CAAACCCTCGATACTACCCTCACCGTTTATAACTTTCACGTCCAGGATTTTCATATGAATACCAATCTACATCAAAAACCCGTGTAGAATTTCTAATAAAAGTAGTGGTATGATGCCGATGAATTGGTATCACCACGCAGGTGCAGATGAACCAACTTTGAGTTTACCCAAACCCTCCTCCATTATACTTGGCCCAATGTATCGTTGTTCTATTTTACCCCGTACAGGTTGGTGTTGGTAGGCCCAATACCTCTGAATGCTTGACCAATACTGATCAACTTATTTTTTAATATAACATACCAAATAATGAAAACCTTCCTGATTTTTATTGGGGCAGTATTCTTTGCTGCTTTGTCCTGGGCCCAACCAAGCATCCCTCCTGCCTTGAAAAAAGCCTTGGCCCATCCTGAAAAAATAACCGAACTGGACCTAAACGACCAAAACCTCACTACTTTGCCCGAAAGCATTGGACGGTTGACCAATTTAAGAAAACTAAACTTAAGCTTTAATAGGCTAACGAGCTTGCCTCAGAACTTTGGCCAACTCAAAAACCTGAAGGTATTAAACCTCATGTCTAACCATCTGACGAATTTACCTCAGCATTTTGGCCAGCTCAAAAACTTGGAAAAGTTGGAGATAGGTTTTAATGATTTGAAAAGTTTTCCGCTCACCTTGACCACTTTAACCAACTTACAAACGCTCGATGTCAGTTACAACCCCATGAAGGCTTTGCCCGAAAGCATTGGTGCATTAAAAAAATTGAAAGTGTTAAAATCATCCAGCTGGATGCTCGCCACCATCCCCCAAAGCCTGGCATTGCTGCAAAAACTGGAAGTATTGGATTTATATGGGTGCAAACTTCCTGCTTTCCCTACCCAAGTACTCCAGTTGCACAATTTAACCAAGTTGCATTTAAGCTTTGCAAAACCAACCAAAGTGCCTACAGGCATTCAAAAACTTCAAAAATTAACCCACCTACTGGTGAGTAATAGCAGCCACCAGGTGCTACCAGAAGCCATTACCCAATTGTCTCGTTTGGTTTCCTTGAGTTGGATAAATGGTCGACTTACCCGTTTGCCAAAGCGCATTGGGCGGCTCAATAAATTACAAGTTTTGGATTTGGCCTTCAACAAAATAGAGACGCTTCCCAACAGTATAGGTCGTTTGCAAGCACTTACCAAGTTGAATATGCTTTGGAACCAACTCGGTGTTTTTCCAGAAGTGGTCACAAAATTAAAAAAATTGCAAGACTTGAACTTGACCAAGAACGGCCTCAAGGTTTTTCCAGAGGGTATTACCCAACTGAAAAATTTAAAGGTTTTAGATTTGGCTTCGAACGAAATCAAAACCTTGCCTCCGGGTGTGGCCCAATTGCGTCAATTGACCGAACTGGATTTAGGCGGTAATAAACTCACTGCTTTTCCACGAGTAGTTGTTAGACTCGAAAAACTAACCTCATTAAACTTAGAAAAAGCTGCATTGAAAAGGTTACCCCACAGCATTACCCAACTAAAGCATTTGCAGACTTTGTGTTTGGCAGAGTGCCAGCTTGCTATTTTTCCAGAGTATATTGACCAACTTGAGAAGTTGACCCAATTGGACTTAAGTGGCAATGAATTGACCCAGATCCCCCCAAATATTTTAAGGTTAAAAAAATTGAAATCCTTAAAATTAGGCAACAACGATATAGGCAAATTCCCTGAGGTTATTGTACGGTTAAAAAACTTAAAAGTATTGGATTTGAGTTTCAATGCAATAACGATGGTACCAACCAAAATTGCTCGATTAAATAAACTGGTGAGGTTAGACTTAAGCTCTAATTTCCTGGCGGCTTTGCCAAAGAGGTTGGGGAGGCTGAAAAAAATACATATTTTACTACTCAATCACAACCAACTTGTTCGCTTGCCCTCCAGTATAGCCAAAATGCGCAATTTAATCAGGTTGGATCTACAGCAGAATCCATTAAAGGAGCAAGAAAAAGCCCGCTTGCGCGCATTATTCCCTAGAGCCGTCAAATTTTAGCGGCATTTCATCAATATAATAAATACAACCTTCGGAACGTCAAGAGCGGGGGTGAAGGCTAAAGGTTTCGGTCACATTGATAGGCGGCCACCTGGTTTGCCATAAGTATAATTTAAAAAAGCACAAAAGAGACCTTTTGTGCTTTCTCGAATGAGATTTCATCCAATATTAATATTTAATTTTTCTTTTGACGAGCCACCCTATTCCAGATGTCCAGGTGCATTTTCCAAGTACCTTGTACCTTTTTCCAGACTACCACATACTTCCCCTGAAAGTTGTTCTGCTTTCCGTTGTATTGGGTAGTCCCTTCGTAATAGCCGTAATCATAGGCGGTGTTACCCACAATTTCTACCTTTTCGGGCACCAGCTTATGGTGCAGGTTTTTTACTTTGGGGTTAAAGCTCCAGTATTTGCGAATTGCCTCGCGATCACTGATAATCTTGCGTCGATTCGGAAAAATAGATGCATCTTGGGTATAGATCTCCATAATTTTATTGGTGTCCTTTTCCATAAATGCCTTAGAAAAAGCCTTGGCTTGTTGGAGAATGGCTGCTTTGTCCTGAGCAGCAGTTTGAGCAGGTACACTTTGGGCTCCCAACCACAACAATAGGCTCAAAGCAAAAAATCGGGTATACTTCATAGGTTTTATTTATTCGTTTTTTTCATATTTTTATTCAACAAAGTTACCATTTCTTCGGCCACTCCCGCTGCTGATACCGGATTTTGCCCCGTCACCAAACGCCCACTCACCACCACGTGCTTGCCATATTTCTTAGGCGCTTTGGAGTATTTTCCACCTCGTTCTTTGAGCTTGTCTTCCAACAAAAATGGCAATACGTCTTTGATTCGAGCATCCTCAGCATTCGAGTATCCAGTTACTCGCTGCCCATTGATCAAATACTTGCCGTTAGACAATTTCACATTCAATAAACCAGAAGGCCCGTGACATACGGCCCCCACGAGTTTATTGCTTTCATACATCTTGGCGGTAATCGCTTGTAGCTTTTTGTTATCTGGGAAATCCCACATGGTACCCTTTCCCCCCACAAAGTAAATACCTGCATATTGATCAATATCCACCTCTTCAGGTTTCAAGGTGTTTTTCAATTGGTTGATATGTGTTTTGTCCTGAAAGAAGTCGCGTGTTACCTCATCTACTGCGGCATTGGCCATACCACTAATGGCCAGCATTCCTCCTTTGGGGCTCACAAAATCTACCTTGTAGCCCTCTTGGTCAAATACCTCAAAGGGATAGGTCACTTCTGGAATATAAGTACCGGCCTTTTTTCCGGTATTGCCCAACTTTTTATGATTACTAACCACAAAAAGAATTTTCTTAGGCTGGAAACGCTGTATTTTATAAATCTTGTTGACAATTTTCCATTCGTTATCAATCTTTAGCAATTGCATGTAATCTACAAATCTAAATTTGGCATAGTCAATGACTACCTTGGCTTGCGCTGCATTGCCCATCAGGTTAATCGCCACAATACGTCCTTTTCGGGTCGATTTTTTACCTGACTTGGTTACTCTTGTCACGTATTGATCAATTGGTAATTCGGCGTACTTGCCCCCTCGAATGCCTTGCAAACGAGCAGTAGGATGAAAGGCTTTGCGTAACATGGCAGCATCGCTGTTAGTGCCACCATCTATGTAGTAGCGTAAGGTTTGAGCAATGGCCTTTTTTTCTTCTTCGGCAGATTGGGCCTGGCTAAAAAAAGTAATAAAAAGCCCCAGGATAAGTAATGTGAATTTTTGCATGATTATATAGTTTGTTTTGATGAATACTGAGGCAAAAGAAAGGCTAAAAAAATGATGAATCTATTGAATTTATAAATTCATCACACAAAATAAATGGGTTTAAAGGCGCCAGAGGCATATTATAGTTAGGAGCGTCGCAATACACTAAAAACCTTGCATCGCTTACCTCAGGTCATCAAAAGATCTCAACCATTTGTTAGGATAACTGGCTTGCGCTTAGATGAGTGAAATTCAGTAAATCAACGAAACATAAAAAAAGACGATACTTAAGCTACACTATACTGTTTGCGATATTGGGAAGGGGTTAACTGAACTCTCTTTTTAAAAGCAGTATTGAACGACGACAAATTATTGAAACCACTCTCGTAGGCAATGCCTGCAATCTTGTAATGATCATACTTAGGATCGGTCAGTAATTGTTTGGCTTCGTTTACCCGATATTGGTTAATAAAATCGGCAAAATTACTCCCCAAGTGCTCATTTACAATTTGAGACAGTTGGTAAGTGGGCATGTTGAGCATTTCGGCCATTCGAGGCAAGGTCAGTTCCGGACTTTTAAACACTTTGTCGTCGTCCATCAATTGGCGAATTTGAGCAATGTGCCCATCGGCAGCTTTATTTTTTAGGGGCGACGTTTGGTACTTGGGTTTGCGGAAAGCTTGGGTAAATACTTGGGCATTGAACAGGGCCACCATACCCAATACGAAAACCAATGTCGAGTAAATGATGATCGCAGTGTGGTATCGGGGAAACCTAAATAGGTGGTGTATCATATAAAAGCTCCACACAATGAAAATGGTGCCCCATAGGCTTCGCATCCAAATCCATTTGGCACGATCCAACGAAGTGCGATTTTGCAGTTGTCGATAAGTTTTATAATAGCTGACTAACCAGCGTAGGTTCATCATAAGGTACACAAATAAATAGAGGTGTAAGGCGAGGTAAAACCAGCCAAAGTAAGGGGCAATTTGCAAGCGATAGGCTCCTGAATAATTGGGTGGGTAAGGAATCCAATAACTCAAAGACACCACTACGAGAAAAGGGACAAACTGCAAAAAATCTACTCGACGAAAACGAAAATCAGGATTGGTAAGTACTTTAAAGTAAAATAACATCAACGCTCCAATAATCAAATAACTTGAGAGACCTACGTTTACCAGCATATCGGGACGGTACCCTGTAGACACAATGATGGCCGATTTACCCAAGCGCATCACCATTGCCAACAACAACACTCCCAACCAACGATTGGCTTTGACATTTCCTTTTTTACTTATAAAGAGATACAACGCAAAGAATGTACTTTGCAACGCTCCGATATAAAAGAACAGGATCAAGGCGATATGGGTAAAACTCATTTCTTAACTGTAAATTAATGGTCAATGGTGAATGATTTTGATGGATGTAACGCGCTTTG
>CALDJV010000681.1 GCA_937899305.1 uncultured Cytophagaceae bacterium | reverse complement strand
TCAAACATCAACAATCAATAATACGATAGTGTATCGCCTCGCGCAGCCATTTAACAATGCAACAATGAGCGAAGCGGAACAATGTAACAATTTAAAAATAGTTTGAAGCTTCGGGTAGCGTAAAAGCAGCATTGACAATTGCTGCGGCCACATTGCTGCCTCCTCTATTTCCTTCTACAATTACCCAATCGGTATTTTTTGTTTGCGAGAGTTGTTCTTTAGCTTCCAAAACATTGACAAAACCAACTGGTACCCCTACCACACCAATCGGTTTAAAAGATGTATTTTCCCTCAATTGGGTTACAATTTCAAATAAGGCAGTAGGGGCGTTTCCAACCACATACAAAGCATTCGGATGTTTTTCAACTGCTTGCCTGATCCCTGCCTGAGAGCGGGTAATGTTGGCCGATTTTGCCAATAATTGCGCATCTTCATCGTTTAACAAACAGTGAATTTGATTGCCGTATTCCTTGGTAAATGCTTTTGTAATACCTGCTTGTACCATGGTCACATCGGTTACAATTTCGCCCCCGTTTTTCAGGTGATGGTGCCAATTTTCAATGGCTTTTGGGGTGGCCAAATAATGTTTGAAATCGTCTAAAATTCCGGTAGTATGAATCACTCTGGTGATGGCCCACTTATCCGAAATTGAAAAAGGCAATGCTTTGATATGTTGGGTAACGATTCTAAAGCTCTCTTGTTGAATCTCTTTACCAGTATGTGGCTTTCGATCGAGATAGCCTCGGGGGGTTACCAAATAGTCTTTGAAACGATAGGTTTGAGAGTTGCCAATCATGACCAAACAAAACATATCTACATCTTCTGGGTCGAGTGCTTCTAAAGTCGTGATTTTGACTTCTTCTTCGGGGCGGGTGACATGCCTTATAATCGCAACTGGGGTATTGGGAGCGCGCTCTTCTAAAAATAGCTTTTGCAATCTACCCAATTGCCAATGCCTTTTTTTACTTTTTGGGTTGTACAAACTGGTGACAAAATCGCCCATGGCTGCGGCCCTAATTCGTTGCTCTATTTTATTCCAGGGCGTCATAAGGTCTGACAAAGAAATACAGCAGAAATCGTGGCCCAAGGGAGCCCCTAATCTACTACCCGCCGCCAAAAAAGCCGAAACACCAGGCAAAGTTTCTAGTTCAATGGCATCGTGGTTTTCTTTAGATGCTACTTCATACACAATGGCGGCCATTGCATAAATACTGGCATCACCCGAGCCAATCACTACCACATACTTGTCCTCTTTGGCTTTCTCAATGGCTTTGTGTGCTCTGGCTTCTTCCTTGCCTAAAGGCATTGAAATGAGTTCGGTACCTTCATTAAAAAGGGAGGCTCCAAATTGAAAATAATAATCGTAACCAATCACTACGTCTGCTTTTTGCAAAGCATTTTTGACTACGGGTAACATATAATTGATATCACCAGGCCCCAAGCCTGCAACAGTTATCTTCATTTATTGTTTTTTTTAATCACGACAAGGGAAAAATAAGGAATTTCTCTTTGGTTGGCCGTTGCCCAGTCATTGGTCATAAATTGCTTTTCAGTACCCAAATGTTCGGCGTAAGTAATACGATGTTTTGTGTGGTCTATTACCGATGAAATGCTACTCATCACCGACTTTATTTTCATGAGTACCACTGTATCAAAGTGATCAATCGCTTCTTCTAATTCCTCTTTGCTTTGCACTCGAGGAATCACTACTACTTTTTCGTTTTGTAGGCACAAGGGAGTTTTGCTTTCTGATGCCAAATGCAAATAAGAACTCACTCCAGGAATGAGGCTGATGCTTAATTGATGGGCTTGTATTTTTTCTAGTAAATAAGAAAAAGAACTATAAGTGCTCAGGTCTCCTTCGCTCACAATTGCTATAGACAAGCCCTTGTTATAATCGGTGAGTATGCGTTGAAATGTAGTTTCATACAATGCTTTTGCCTGAGCTCTTTCTAAGTCCATTTTCAGATAAAACCCCTCTAATTTTTCTGGATCTAAATCATATTGGTTTAAAATAGACAATGAATAACTTGCCTTTCGTCCCCCCTTAAACACCGACCCTGGGTAATATATTTTATCTGCTTGTTGTAATGTTTTTAACCCTTTTAGGGTAATTAAATCAGCATCGCCAGGCCCTAGAGAAACGCCATATATTTTGCCTGTTTTCATATCCCCAACATCTTTTTAATTTTACTCCCTACACTATTTTGTTTCTCGTTGGGTTTTTCGTCCTCCTCAAACAAAATTCCTTTTACATTGAGGTGGTGGCCTATTTGTTCTTTGCCTTGATCTTGTTCAAAACCAACCACTTGTTTTCGGTATTTACAAAGCTGACAGTTCATATTTGCAGTGCCATTTTTGGCTTCCTGCAAACGTTCATCAAAGGCTTGCAGAATCAACTCATCAGCCCCAAATGGATCAGTATACACATATTCCAAGTCAGAATTGGCATTCATTTCAGAAACATGTTTATAAATTCGTTCTAATAATATCCCTGTAAAAAAGAAAAATGGAATGACAATGGTACGTTTAAAACCCAATCGCTCTACCAACTGCAAACCTTCATCAATTTTAGGATAGGCAGTTCCACTATACGCGGTTGTTGCAAAACCAAACCCCATTCCATCCCAGAGCATGCTGGTCAATTTAGCCACATCACTATTTGCATCAGGATCGGTCGTTCCTCTACCCACCACTACCAAACAGGTATCTTTTCTATCTACTTTGGGCAAGTTTTTCTCGGTTTCTTCAATGCGTTTTACCGATAAATCCAATAAAAAAGAACTCACCCCAATGTGTTTACCCATTGAAATCGTGAGATCATCGTGATAACTCTGTATCGTGTTTAATTCATAAGGGATGTCATTTTTAGCGTGTGAACCAGCAAATAAAATCACTGGTAGTGCATAAATTTTACGAATTCCATTTAAGTACATGCGTTCTACTGCGGCTTCATAAGTGGGGTGGTTAAATTCTAAAAAGCCATAATCTACTTCATACGCGTCTTGATAACGTTCTTTCAGAATACCCACCAATCGTTTAAATGACTTTACACCCGCTTCTCTTCGTGTACCATGCCCACATAATAAAATTCCTTCTTTCATTTATTATTCGTTTTTGGAGCTTGTTTAAAATTAGCCAAAAGACAATATTCGCTAAGTGCGATTCAGGCTTTTTGCGCGACTTTAACTAATCGTACCATTACTTTGTTAAACTTTTCTTTATATAAACCTCCTAAAAGTCAAGACGACTTCAAGCTCTTTGATTAAATCGGAGTTGCCCCAATAATAAAAACCACTGGCATTTGTAAATTCGCTTCTCTGATTCTTTCTTCTATGTTGTTTAAGTTTCCGGTCACCATTGCCTGCTGTTTTCTCGAAACACTCGAAATCGCATTTACCGGAATACGATCATCTTGGCAGACTTCCAGTAGTTTAGGAACAATTCTATGCAAGCTTTTTAACCCCATGTAAATAGAAATCGTATTGCCGGCTTTGAGCATATGGGCGATTCCATTGAGCTGTTCAAACGAATAATCCGCCGTATGGGCCGTACATATCAACATGGCATTGGAATGGTTACGTTCTGTAATAGGAATATTACAAATATTAGCCGCAGCCAAGGCAGCTGAAATCCCTGGGACCACGGTAAAAGGCAGCTGGTGCTTCTTCAAGAAACGTGCTTCCTCTGCGGCTCTACCATAAACATATGGATCGCCAGATTTTAACCTCACCACGCTGTCTCCCTGTTCACAATATTTTTTCATCAAATGATTGATGTTGTTTTGCCGGGTGGCTTGATCTTTTTTATCACCAAATTTTCTACCTACGTAAATGCGCTTGGCTTCGGTATTGATGTCTAATATTTCATCGGAAATCAAATGGTCATGTAAAATAACTTCGGCGTTTCGGATGGCCTCAAAAGCTTTCAAGGTTAATAAATTTTTATTACCAGGTCCAGCTCCGATAATATTGATTTCGGGCAACTGTTTTTTAGTAAAAATCCACTCTGGATTTGAAAACTGGTAGGTAAAATGGAGCAGTGACTTCGATTTTGAATTGTCTACTATCTTGAAACGCTCTTCGGTTTCGGTTGCTTGAAAAACAGGAGCTGGCAAAGCCAATTGGATAGCCGCATTTTCATAAAATGTTTTGCGTTTTGGGTGTTCCTCTGCACAACCATTTATCACTTCACCAAAACAATTTTGTTCTAATATGGCCTCAATTAAACCTATGGCATCTTTCTGGTGAATCAGGTTGACTGGCACTTGAGGGTTTTTTAATTGTTTTTTATTCGTCAGAAATCTTCCCGGGTGACGTTGAGGCCCGATTAATCCGGCCAAACGTAAAATAGTGAGGTTGCTACCAAAATGCTGTTGTAATAATTGCTCTGCTTTGAGTAGTGCCCGGCCAGATGCTTTTTCTGGAACACAGTCTTCGGCTTCGTTCACCAATCCATTGCTATTTTGATACACCGATGTTGAACTTACAAAAATAACCTTGATTGAGGCGGGAGTATGCTTTATGATTTGCTCGATCTGAAGTGGGTATATTGCTTCTATGGTATCAACTCGTTCTGGTGGAAAATTGATAATAAGGGTCGATGTTTCGTATACAAAAGACTCCCAATCTCCAATAATCTTGTCAGGGTCAACTTTTATTCTACCTGTGGGAAATGCCTGCTCAGATAGTGATTTCAATTGATCTAATGCAGCCGTACTTCCATTAATTGAATAACCACTTTTTTGAAGTTTCAACGCAAGTGGTAAACCCAACCACCCCAATCCTAATATGGAGATATGCTTCCTCATAATTATTTAAAATCTAGAATTGTATCTTGTAACTGAGTTTTTGTACAATAAACCCATCTTGAGTCAATCGTAAAATAAAAAGGAGGTGGAAATTTGGGTCACCAAACAGATACGCTCCCCTCTCTGTACAAAGTACGCAGCAAAGATACTATAATTCCATGAATACCTATGTCAGTCTGAGGCCTTAGCATAAAAACACCATTGGATGCGCTTATTAACCACATTTCATATAAAAAAAGGAATTTTACTTTTTTGGTAAAACGCTTTTCTCAGGATAAAGTACCGAGAGAAATGAAAGTGAGTCAAACGACCTGTAGTCCAATGTTATTAAGTAACGCGTTCGCAATAACTGTCCGATTTAGTTTTATCCCTCTTTGCTACACTT
>CALDJV010000680.1 GCA_937899305.1 uncultured Cytophagaceae bacterium | reverse complement strand
TTCGTTTTCAGAATTTCAATGGTATAAATTGGACCGATAGGGTGTATTACGCGGCCTTGATCATAACCCCAGAGAGTAAATACCCCGAACCCGTTTTTTTGACCAGGGGCAATTTTTTAGAAGGCAAAGGGCATCGATATTACCAAAGAAGCATTGGCAGTAAAACGCAGGAAGGGCAATCTTATCAGCAGTTTTGGCAGCCCATTCAGCAACGTTTGCAAAAGATCTATCCCCAAGCCAAAAAGTTGTTTGTATCGTTGGACGGAGTTTACCATCGCCTCAATCTGGAAACCTTGTGGAGCCCCACAACCAAGCAATATTTGGGCGAAATGATTGACATCCAAATAGTGTCTAATACCAAAGATTTACTCAAGCGCAGCCCCCGCCAAGATCAGGTCAAGATGACTCACCAACGGGCCGTTTTGTTTGGCTATCCTGATTACAAACAGTTCAACCCCCAACCCCTGAGTGCGGGCAATACCCAAACCCCCGAGCGTTATGGTACCTATCTCAATACCAGCGAGAAACGGGCTTTAGAGGATGGATTTGATGGCAAAAACATTCCAAATTTGCCCCATACCAAAGCCGAAGTACAAAATGTACAAAAACTGCTGAGCAAGACCTTGTCTAGTACGGCCTATTTAGGGAAAGATGCCACCGAAGAAAATCTCAAAGCAGTGCGCAATCCGGCGATTTTGCACTTGGCCACCCACGGTTTTTTTCTGGAAGACGACGACCTGGATCGTTTGAAGAAGAAAGACCAGTTTCGTTTGGGAAGCCTGGAACTCAAAGAATATTATGCCAACCCTTTGATGCGTAGCGGATTGGTATGGACGGGAGCCGAAGCTACTTTCAAAGCCTTGCCTCGTCCCCAAAACGTACAAGAAGATGGCGTACTCACCGCCCAGGAAGTACTCAACATGACTCTGGATTCTACCGATTTGGTAGTGCTTTCGGCTTGCGAAACGGGCAAAGGAAAAATTGAGAGTGGACAACGGGTCTACGGTCTCCAGCGGGCTTTTCTCAGTGCGGGCGCCAAAAACGTACTGATGAGCCTCTGGAAAGTAGACGATGAAGCCACCCAATGGTTTATGCGCTATTTTTACCAAGACTTGGTACAGCATCAAAACATCCGTCGGGCTTATCGAACCGCCCAACAACGCCTGCGCAAAAAATACCCTGCGCCTTATCATTGGGGCGCGTTTGTATTGGTGAGCCGTTGAAACGAGGGTCCCACACCTGACAGGTTTTTAAAACCTGTCAGGTGTAAGTTTTTGATAATCAGCTATTTAATGGGTTTTGTGTCCTTTTAAAACTTGTCAAATTCTTCCAGGTATTTGGGTAAACCTCCTTGCTTGCCTAAGTGCCGAAGTTTTTAACGGTCAAAGCCTGTATTCTCATATTTGAGAATGTACTGGGCCGACCCTTGAACCAACTCAAGGGCTGGATGCCTTTCTGTATATCCGTAGTCATTTCAAATACTTTATTTCGTGAAAACCACCATTCAAATATCGGCATATCTATGCCTTCATCTTGCTGTAATTTCAGACCCTAAAAACTCAAGTCCCCTGAAGCTTTTTTGATGACATGGCAGCCGGAGCAACCAGGTAGCCAAGCTGTGGTGTTGCTACCAAAATAAAATTGTAAAGAAGTTAATTTTTTAAACATTCAATGAGATACAAATGAGAAAGTTAATAGTTGTTTTTTTGATACTGATGATTGGGTTTTCAAGTAGTTTGCAAGCTCAAAGAATTCCCAAAAATCGAAATAAAACAGATAAATATGGGTTAAGGCAAGGTACCTGGACCATTTTGTATGATGGTATTTGGAAAATAATTAAAAAACGATCTAAGGCAAAGTTTTACAGGATCATTACTTACAAGGATGATAAGCCCATCGGAAAAGTAAGGGATTATTATAGAAGTGGCAAACTTCAGATGATGGTAGATTCTTTGGTAGCAGATAGGCCTACAGATATTAAGGAGGGAAGCGCTACATATTATTTTGAAAATGGTAACAAAAGTCAAGTTTCTACTTATAAACAAGGACGCTTGTGGCAGGATACACAATATAATTTAGACGGTACTACTACAAAACAAGACTATAAAGATTTGGGTGAAAAAAGTATGGCAGCCTATCAAAAAGGAGATTACAAGAAGGCGATTGAGTTTTCAGAACAATCAAGATTACAGGCAAAAAAACAAATTGGGGTAATGCATTATGATTATGCTATTGGTTGTTACAATTTGGCTTTTATATATTCAACTGTTGGGCAGTATTCTAAATCAATAGTATTCTATACTGAGGCTAAAGATATCGAGGCAAAGATACTGGGTAAATATGCCCGAAGGTATCTCACTACTTGTTATGGTTTAGCAGGCGTATATGTTAAAAAGGGAAAATACGAAAAGGCGGAAGCACTCTATCGGGAAGTGATAAAAGCCATAAAGGGTAGGAAAGAACAAAACTTTCGTCTTCGCATAATGAGCTACGGTGGCTTGGCAAATGTATATACTGAAAAAGGTGATTATAAAAAGGCTGAGCGTTTTTTAGGGATTGAAAGGAGTTTAAATGCTGAAGCTTTTGGTAAAGATCATCTTTCCTATGCAAATGTGTGTATTAATCTAGGACTTTTGTATTATAAACAAGGGTTTTACAATAAAGCTAAAAAACTTTATTTAGAGGCAAAAAATATTTATGAAAATAAATCAAGCCTAAGGAGCAGTAACTATTCCATTATCCTTGAAAATATAGCAATGATATATCATGCACAAGGTTTGTATACAAAAGCAGAAATAAATTACAAGCAAGCCAGAAGCATTACCAGAGAAATTCTAGGGAGCGAACACCCTGAGTATGCTACCACTTGTAACAATTTGGCAGACCTTTATAGAATACAAGGAAGATACCACGAAGCAGAAAAACTGATTAGGACAGCTAAACAGGTTATCGCTAGAACCCGTGGTATTGATAATAATTCTTATGCAGCCTCCTGTAATAAGTTGGCTGCAATTTATCAAGCCCAAGGGCAATACCGAGAAGCAGAAAAATTTTATTTAGAGGCGATGCGCATTCGCGCTAAAATTCTAGGGAGGCATCACTCTGATTATGCAATAACTTGTAATGGTTTAGCTGTACTTTACAATGATAAACGAGCTTATGATAAAGCAGAGCGCCTTTATGTCAGAGCAAAGAATACCCTGAATGAGCATTTAGGAAAGCAACATGTGTGGTATGCTACTATCTGTAATAATTTGGCAACCTTATATCAAGATAAGAATGAATATAGAAAAGCTGAAAAACTACTGATAGAAGCAAAAGTCCTTACCAGAAAACAACTTGGTAGTAAACACTATCTCTATGCCAACATTTGCAATAACTTGGGGTTTCTTTATAAACATATGGGGGAATACACAAAAGCTGAAAAACTGCTAAGGGAAGCTAAACAAGTTTATCTTAAAACATTCGGGCGACAACATTTGCAAGTAGCTAGAGTAAATAATAATGTTTCGGAGGTATATGTGATACAACAAAAGTTTAACAAGGCGTTTACTTTATTGAGTAAGATATTTGATAACTTAGAGTACCAGATAAAAAAAAACTTTTATGCCTTAAGTGAAACTAAGAAGCAAAACTACCTCAGAAGAAAATTTAAAAATGATTTTGAAGGATATAACTCCTTCGCCAAAACCTACTTAGATTCTCTCACTATCCCCAAAAGTAAAAAGGTACTGGCCCAAATGTACAACAATCGCCTTTTTATCAAATCTTTGCTTTTTCGGGCCAATCAAAAAACCAAAGAACGGATCTATGCCAGTGGTGATACCAGTTTGATTGACCAATATGAGCAATTCATTGCCAAGCGGGTGTATTACAACAAAATGCAGGATTTGCCCAAAAAGCAACGCAAAAAACGTGGGGTAAAACTCGATAAACTCAATGATGAAATAGAAGCATTGGAAAAGAACCTGGCCCGGAAATCCAGTGAGTTTGCTCAAGAACTGGAAGAATATGTACCTCATACTTGGCAAGAAGTGCAACAAAAACTCAAACGAGGAGAAGCCGCCATTGAGATGATTCGTTTTCGTTGGTACAACAAACGGTGGACCGATACGGTGTATTACGTGGCCTTGATTGTTACCCCCGAGAGTAAATACCCCGAACCCGTTTTTTTGACCAATGGCAATTTTTTAGAAGGTAAAGCCTATTCGTTTTACCGCAACAGCATCCAACAACAAACCAGAAATACCCAATCTTATGCTCAGTTTTGGCAACCCATTCAGCAACGTTTGCAGCAAACCTGCCCGGTAGCCAAAAAAGTGTTTGTTTCACTGGATGGGGTATACCATAAAATCAACCTGGCGACACTTTGGAATCCACAAACCCAGCAATACGTAGGGCAGGAGCTTGCCATTCAGCTGGTGTCCAACACCAAAGACTTGCTCAAGCGCACCGAGGCAAGTCACCCAAAGCGTAAATCGGGAGTAGTGAGCTTATTTGGGTACCCTACTTATCGTCAATACAACTCCTTGGATACCCTTCCAGTGGATCAAAAGCTAAAACCCTTGCCTGGTACTCTGACCAGTGTAAAAGCGATTGCGAAAGTGGTAAACCCTCGTTTTACCATCCAGACTTATACCGGAAAAGCCGCGACTGAAGAACACATCAAGGCTCAGAAAAACCCCCAAGTGCTGCATTTGGCTACCCACGGTTTTTTTCTTCAAGACCCGCGCAAACCCAAGCAAGTGACGAGTTTTTTAGGAGCTGGGCAAAATTTTACTCCTTATTTCAAAAATCCTTTACGCAGGACAGGTTTGTATTGGGTAGGCGCTGAGGCTACTTTGAATAACAAACCCTTGCCCGATTCCTTAGAAAATGGCATACTCACTGCCCAAGAAGCTTTGAACCTCACCCTCGACTCTACCGACTTGGTGGTATTGTCGGCTTGCGATACTGGGCTAGGGGAAATCCAAAATAGTCAAGGAGTGTATGGCCTTCAGCGGGCGTTTCTTAGTGCAGGCGCCAAGTATGTACTCATGAGCTTGTGGCAAGTAGACGACGAAGCCACTCGTTGGTTTATGCAATATTTTTATGAAAGCTGGGGGCAAGATCAGAATGTGCGCAAAGCCTATGAACTGGCCCAAGAGCGGATGCGCAAAAAGTATCAGGCGCCTTATTATTGGGGCGCGTTTGTATTAGTGAGCAAGTGATTGATAGAATTTAGTCACTACTGTGAATATAAAACAAGCCTCAGAACTGAGGCTTGTTTTGTGGGTTACATCTTTTTAATTTGGCCAAGGAACATGTTCCTAAGTTTAGGAGTAAATTCATGACTACAATCTGAAACTTTACGGGGGGCTATTTTCACCATTTTTTAAAAGCCCCTCTAATCCTCAAAATATTCTACCCCCTGAGCATTGATATAGCCCCATTTGCCTTTGTATTTTACTTTGGCCATTTTCGAGCGCCGATCAAAGGGAAGTACTTGATCATATTTGTATGGAATAATGGTCCGGTACCCCCTTTTATACCCCCATTTTCCTCCCGGTGCTTGTTTTGGAGAAGGAGGAGAAGGGGGATCATCGGCAAACTCTACGTCTAAATTCATTTCTATGACCTCATCTACTAATGACTCGAATGGGGTGATCATTTTGCCATTTTTGTCAAATTCCCCAGTTTTTTCATTGAGTTCTACCGAATAATTTGCTCCCTCTATCGTAATGTAATCGTATTTTACTGGAAGGATGATTTTGTGATCGGGTGTACAAACCCCACATTTGCCGTTTTTTTTGATGACAAAGGTATTGTTCTCAAGCACACCTATTGAAGTATACAAGGTGGGGATTACTATTTTTTCCTTTTTGAGGTCGTAGAGCCCAGTTTTTCCTGCTTTTACTACCTGCACCCATTGGTCTGAGTCAGTAAACTTTAAAGAATCAAATTGAGTAGGAATCACCTTTTTACCTTTCAGGTCAATCAGTCCCATTCTCGATCGTTTTTTCACCATTAAATAATGACGATTGTAACGAACGATTTTATCATATTTGCCTGACTTTACCCGATGTTTGGGGTGTTTCAATTTCCACTTGCCTTTTGTTTTCACTTTGATGAGATCCGAATGGAGCGCGCCTACATCCTGATATTTAAAAGGCAAGACTGAGTTACCCGCTTGATCAATCAATCCATATTTGCCATTTTTTTTGACTTTGGCCGCGTTTTTACCATACATGGGAGCAAAAAAGTGGGCATCTTCAAACCGAGGCTGTATCAATATTTTTTTGCTTGGGTTACAATATCCCCATTGGTCCCCCTTACGGTAAGGAATAAAATCAGGCTGGGCTTGTCCTGGTAAGCTACCCAACACCGCAATGAAAACAATGAATATCAGTTTGTTCATTTTTTTAGATTTTGGTTTAAAAAATTATAAATCCAACCAACAAGATGACGCTTATTTTAAAATTTTATTCAGCAAGCCATCTATTCGTTTGGGGTCTTTTTCAGGCAAGGGCAATATCTTGTCCCCCTGTTTGTATTTCAAGTATTTTAATCCTGCCTCATTGCCATCATACTGCCCGGTGGGAGTATAAGCCAACCAGGCCGCTCGGTTGTTTTTTCCAAATACCGAATACAGCGTTAGTAAAAGTTGGCCATTATTGACATCCCACACCTTGATGCTTTGGTCTTTACTGGCACTCAATACGTACTGATTACTAAAAACTACTTTGACGACCGTTGCGGTATGTCCTTTGAGACGGTGTTTCAATTTTCCGGTTTTCAAATCCCATACCTTGATGTCATTTTCTACTCCAAACATCACGTGGTTTTGATCCATGGCCAATCCGTAAGAAGCTTGATTTTCATTGTCAAGTATTTTGATGCGCACAAACTTTCCGGTTTGGTAGTCTCGAATTTTGATCTTCCAATCTATATCTTTTCCTACAATGTATTTGCCATTGAAAGCCTTGGGGCCAATCAATTTGCTATAATAAAGTGTTTTTACCCGTTTTCCGGTTTCGATGTCCCACACGGTCATTTGGGGTTTAAAGCCAGAACTTACCAGGTATTGGTCATGGGCGATCAAAGAGAGCACTGCCCCATATGCATATATATTCTTTACCAACGCCCCAGTTTTGATATCCCAAAAACTGATGGTTTTATCAAGACTACTGCTAATCACAAATTGATCATGGATTAGAATATTACTGATAGCATCGGTGTGTCCTGAAAGTGTTTTGAGTAACTTCCCCGTGCGTAAATCCCAGAGTTGAATTGATGCCCTATCGTCGGCCGCCCTGATGGCCAGGTACTTGGAATTGTAAGCCATAGCAATGAGATTATTGGGAAATTTTAACTTGGTGATCAATTGTTCAGTCTCTAAGTCCCACAATTTAAACTGAAACTTTTTTGAAAATATATTAGGGGCGCTTTTTTCAATCGCATAGTTTCCATCAAAACGAAGCGCCCATACTTTATCTGGAGCATCTTCCTGATCTTCCAACGTTTTGATGGTTACCTCCGGCTTGATATCCCAACGTTTGATGACTGCCTGATCGGTGCCCACCAATAATTTTTGATTGACAAAGTCAAGCGAAGTAGGATAATTTGAATGACCTTCGAAGGTATTTAATAATTCCCCATTACTGGCGTTACATACTTTTATGGTACCTTCATAGCTACCGTTCACAATGTATTGGCCATCAAAGGCTACTTTGGTAATCACCGAGTTTTCGGGTTCCAATATGCGCACCAATTTGCTGGTGGCGAGTTCCCAAACGTTTATGGTGTGGTCTTCACTGCCACTGATGATGTACTTACCGTCAAAAGCCACCGAAGAGACTACTTCGCCCTTATAGCCCTCTTCTTTCAGCGATTTCACCAATTCACCCGTTTGAATGTCCCAGACTTTCACCAAATAGTCATCACT
>CALDJV010000679.1 GCA_937899305.1 uncultured Cytophagaceae bacterium | reverse complement strand
GGATCTAAGACAAAATAACGGAATGTTTGAAACAAAAAACACCACGAATATTTGTGGTGTTTCAATTTAAAAAATGGTGTGCTTAACGGCTACTTATCCTTATGGTTAGTGCCTTGTCGATTATAAAAAATAAATTCTCCCCCGGCATCTCCCACGTTTTGAATGGGTTTGCCTACTGGCAACTGTTTGGTATTGTTGGCTACGGCTACTTTGACGGACTGGATGAGCTGCGAAACTGGGAATTTGTCTTGCACATTGCCTTTCAAAAAATCTAGCAATTGCTTGGCAAACGGGCTGTTTTCGCCTTTTTTTCCGTCTGATACAAACTCCAGACTACCTGAAGTAAACCCCCAACGAGACTTGAGCGCTTCTACCTTATCTACATAGCCTCGGTGCCCCTGAGAAAACAAAGAACCAGAGAAACAAGCATCAATGATAAGAAAGACATGCTTGAATTTGAGGGCTTTGAGGTATTTTACAATGTCAGTATTGCGAATGTAGCTACTTTTGTCGGTAGTACGGCCATCTACCGGAACCCAAAATCCCTCGTCGTACTTTTTATCATAGTAGCCGTGGCCCGAGTAATAGATGATCAAGTTGTCGCGATTGGTACCTACATCTACCAATTTGTCAAACGCTTGTTCTACCTTGGCGGGTGTCACCTCATTGTTCATGAGCTCAAATACATTTTCCTGGGTAAAGCCGTACTTTTTAATCAGTACTTTCTTTACATCCTGAGCATCTTTGACTGGGTTATTAAGCGGACGCCAGTATTTGTAGTTGTCACAGGCGATCATCAACATATAGTTTTTGGCCTCTGCATCAAACTCAAAGTCCATCTCGCTCACTTCTTCCTTGTCGCGATAGCTCATATCCAAGGTTACCTTGGGGGTGTTTACCTCAATGGTTTTTACCTTGCGTTTTTTTTTCTTCTTTCTTTGGGCCTGGGTAGGAGCCACCAGCGCCACGAAAAACAATACAAGTAGTATTGCGGGTATTTTTTGTGCGTATTTATTCATAACAATTCCTCCTGATATTGGTGTTCTTTTGTTTTCGTTTAAAAGTTTATTTGTAATTTTTTTTAGTCCACAGTCGACGGTCCATAGTCCACGGTAGCGCAAAGCGGAATGATTAACAATCAATCATCAACAATTACTATAGCGCTTGGCGCAGCCATTTAACAATAAAACAATAAGCCGAAGGCGGAACAATTGGCCTTTAGTCCATAGTCCACGGTCGATAGTCCAATGCTGTTTCCTTAACATTACTCGAGTCCATATGGCGAGTAACATTTCCCCCTTGTGGGGGAATTAAAGGGGGCTTTCGTGAATTACCACTACGCACCAAAGCCCTTAAGGAAACAGCATTGGTCGATAGTCCATAGTAGCGCAAAGCGGTACAAATAAATCATCGCTTCGCGCAACCATTTAACAATGAGCGTAGCGGAACAATGTAACAATAGAAAAATATAACAATGAGCCGTAGGCGGAACAATACAACCATCATTTATAATTAATCTTCGCCTGTACTTTTCTTTGTGTTGGCACCCCCTTGACCCTCAGTTGTAGCATGTCCCATTGATCGCCCTGGTTGGTAGTCGGCTTTCCCTTCTCCATTACTTTCTTCCGAACCTCTTTTGGTCATTTTACTCACTTGTCTTACCAGTGAATTCGTTTGGGCACCAGGTTTATACATGCTGGTACCTTGAGCTCTAAACTCATAAGTATGAGGACCTTCCTGAGGCGCTTCTTCTTCCTTAGATGATCGTTTTCTTTCTTTGCGTTTTTTGAACCAATTGATCCCCCTTTCCAGTACTTTGATATATACGGCAATGATGAGGATATTGATGTGTACATGAAAGAAGGTATAACTAATGATGGTCAAGATGATGAGAAATACCGCAATACTGAGATACCCGGTAATGAACTTCCCGATGGTGCTCTGACTAAACTTACGCCAGGCTTTGCTGGACATAAAAGGCAAACTATAAAAAGTGAGGTAAGACAAGGCGAAAAATGCCCCAAAAAGCAAAAATATCAGTCCAGGGGAAATGATGGCATCACCGTGGGTAAGAGTCAAATAAGCATTGAGCAAAATCAAAGTACCCCCCATTTCGCCCACTACTGTACGGTGTACATCGGCCCGGGTAAAATCACCAATGATGACAATGGGCTTGTGTTTTTTCATGAAGTCAAACACATCGGGTTCAAATTCCACGATTTCCAGCAATTCGGCCAGTGATTGTAAGGTGTAGCATCCCCCGTAAAAGGTCGTATCCAGAATGTGTTTTTGCCGAACCTTGAAATCCATAATCAGTTTGTTGAAAGACGGTTTGCCATTCACAGTATATGCCAACCCATGGTGTTCCATTTTACCTTTGTGGATGTCTTCGTACATGATCAGGGGCAAGCTCTTATTTTTGTCTTGGTACAGCTTGAATTTCAAAAATCCGCTTCCTTTTTTGGCCCGGTATTCTACTACTGCAGTCTTTCCCGGAAAAATGCCTTTGATAATGTTGCCGTTATCATCCGTTTCGGCCGAACCAATATAGCGGGGAAGACCGGTCAAAGCTTCCCGTAACATAGAGTCACGGAGAGGCCCAATTTCTTCGGTTTCATCTTTTTGGTCAAAAATGATGTCACACAAAATGTATTTGTAATAGTCAGGATTCTTTTTTAGGAAACCCAGAAAGTTGGCGAGCGCTTCCCGATCAGTCACAATGTTTTTACCGTTGCCATCGGCTCGGGGAATGAGTGCCACATCCCCGGCTACATTCACAAACATGAGTTCGTTGCGTTTGGGGCGATCATCATCAATATCCAGCAAAAGCCTTTTGCTCAAGGTAGAAGCCCGAATGAGCAGTTGTTCATCGGAAGAGGTAGGGCCAAAGTTGAGCCAAAGCCAAGTAAAGGCAACCATCCAAATTGCGTGGGCCAAACCAATAAAAATACGGGCAATTAATTTTTTTCGGGAGACAGCATCAGCCATAGTTCTTTGTAATCAATGATGTTGAAAAGTTTCGCAAAAAATAGGAGTGGTTAGATTGGCTTAATTTAAACAACTTTCTGAGTAAAAACAATAGTATTTACCTGATAATCAAAAGGTGGTGGTTATTCTTTGGGTAAGTTCAATTTTGGGAAGTTCTTGCTCAACCATTCCTTCAGGCTATTCAAGTCAGGCTGGGCATCAAAAAACGCTTCCGTAAAATCCATCATAGACCTGAATTTTTCCAAAGCAATGACTTGAGCCAGTACTCCTTTTTGACTTTTGGGATCTATTTTAAGGCTTTTGGCAATATTAGCTTGGTAGTCGGCGTCTACTTTTTTATCTAAGATTTTGATAAACGCCCCCATTTGTTGTTTGAATACCGAGGGTACCTGAGCCACTACATCAGGCTTAAAATGACTCAAAATTCGAGGACGTTCTCCTTCGGGCTTCACAAAGATTGCTCCATCGCTAATCTGATCAATGTTGATGGCTTTGCCTTTTACCTTGTAAATGCTTTGGTCAAATTTTACTAACTTATAATCCTCTTTATTTTCGAATAAAAGCGGCTTTATCACTCTTTTACCATTGAGCTTGTATACATAAAAGAAAGTAACCGCTCCGTTAAAACCCATCATTTTATAGTTGAAATAGAGTTTCCCTTGCTCAAGAAATAAGAGTTTACGGGGTTTGGACAAAGCCGAAGGTGCATAAACTGGGGCCCCAGAACACCAAATCTTGGTATCTTCGGGCGTCATGAGGACGCAGGGGTCGTATTGCTCGCGTTGCTTTCCTCGGATTACCAGCAAACGTTTGGGGGCTACTCTTAGCGCAAAGGCCTGGGCTTCCAATTCATTGCTCAATGATTTTTTGCCCGCTCCTGGCTTCAAGACAAAAGGCAACTTGCCCGCTTCATGCACCCAAACGTATTGATCGGCTTTGGTGAATCTAATTTTATCGGTATGCTCGATTTCCTGGCCTTGTTTCAGCAATCCGTCCCCTACATATACTTTGCTGTTGGGTTTGAGGGCAATTACTTTCCATTGGGCTAAGGTAGTGGTACTTGAGAGCACCAATAACAACAAGCCACTCAAGAGAGGCAGCATTTTCATAATAGGGTAGGTTTAGTGGGTGAAAATTCGGGATTTTTAGACCTGACCGGTTTTCGAGAACCGGTCAGGTCTTTATATTCAGGTGAATTGCAAATTCACTACCATTGAGTGCAGATTTATAACCTGTACTAACATAGGCCTTACTTCATTTATTTCTTTGCGCCAGGGACTTTTAAATCCGTGAAGTTTTTCATGAGCCACATTTTCAAATTGTTTCTATCGGGCACCCCATTGTATTGATCTTCGAATAAATCGGCAATACCATAGAATATTTGTTCAGTAGCTACACCTTGGGCTTGCTTTTTGGTATAATTTTTTTCCTTCATTACCTTTTGAACAAAAGCATCTCCAAAATTTTCTTCTAAAATAGGAATAAGTTCTTTGATTTGTGTTTTAAATTCGTCGTTGGGTTCTTCAATGAATATAGGGCGAAATTTAACTACCAATGCAGGTTTTGTTCGCTTTGCTCTAAAGAAGAGACCACTGTTTTTAATGCTTTCAAAATCGTTTATGCCATTGTACACATCTTTTTTAAACGCTATGATCACTGGATCGGTACTTTTCTCAGAGCGAGTACTTGATAGTTTTTTGGCGGCACGTTTTCCGTTTGCTTGGTAAACCAAGTAGAAATCCCCCTCATCGTTGTAGTTTTTGATGCTCCTATCAATATATAATTTAGCCTCATCACCGATAAATAGTAATTTATTTGGTTTTTTTAAAGGATCGACGGAATTAGGAGGAGTACCAGTGAACCACATGAGCATTCCGGTTAAATCAATGGGAACATCAATCAATTCTGGTTCCCCCCTTGATGCTAATGAACGTTTACGAGGCACCATCATACTGGTGGCTACGGCTACCAATTCGCTGCTTTTGCCGGGTTTGCCACCTCCAGGCTTGAGCGTAAATGGCGCCTTGCCTTTGGCGTATACCCGCACATAGTCAGTTTTTTTGGTAAATTTGATTTTGGCCTTGGGGCTAATCATTGAGCCCTTTTTGATGGGCTTGCCATTGGCAAAAACCTTGGCCCCTGGTTTTACTGAGATAATTCGCCATTGGGCGTGGGTAGCTACTGTAAAAAAACAAAATAGCATTGTTGTGAGTAATACTTTTTTCATAGTAGAAATGCTGCGCATGTTTTAATTTTGGTTCCTTACTAATTTAAATTCAAATCGAGCCGTACCAAGTACATGACTCGCCTTCCCTCATTGAAGCTGTTGGTTTCCCCAAAAAAATACAGATTGGTATTGTCAAACAACATTTGTCGGGCAATGTCATTGCCATCCCCTCCATATACCTTGATTCCTTCAAGCACCGGATTGGTACCAGCAATGCCGTATTTACAGAGGAACACATCATCATTGTTCAAAACGCTTTGATGACTACCTGATACGATCAAGCTTTGGCCTGTTTGTACAATATCGGTAAAGGCTTCCTGAGAGGCTGATTTGCTAAAAGCAAGCGGACTGGTTTGCCAAACTGTGCCCAATCCATTGGCATCTACCTTGGCTATCAGCGCCCGGGCACTGCTGTCATCAGGAGTGGCTCCAGCTACCGCAAAAGCGCCATCATCGAGTTGAATGATTTTGAATACTTCTCCAGTCAATTGAAGGTTCTGAAATTTTTCTTGGGTAAAATCGAGGTCAGTTTGTAGTATAAACGGGTTTACTTTGTTGTTAGTACCACTCACTACGATTTTGTTGGTACTGCTCAACAACATCGATTCGGGTACGTGGGTTTCTCCAAACGAGGTGCTTTGGTTGAGCACCCCCGCCGCAGAATAGCGGTCTAATTGAATATTAGAGGCATTGATGGAACCCAATACGACGAGATTACCGTTGGGGTCTTCCACTACATCTTTGTATATCTCGTTGTCTACCGTGGCCAAACGGTTGCGCCAAACTTCTCTGCCATCGGCATCTAGCTTGATGATAAAAGCATCGTTGGCACCTTGAGCATCAAAGTAATAACCCACAATGACAATGCTATTATCAGACAGTTCTTTGGTGGCATTGACGATGAGTTGCCCACCCGAGAGGTTATCAAAATTAGATTGCCAGACATCGTCACCTGCGGTGGAAGTTTTAATTATCTGCAATGTTTTGAGGTTTTGTCGGCCTACCAATAGTAAGTTTCCATCTTGTAGTTGGGTAATGTTGTAACCAACTGCTTCATCAGAACCAGTAGGAACAGGAACGAGGCTATTGGTTTCTATTAGGGGCGGAAGCACTACTATGTCGGCACTGGCCGTATCGGTGGTGATTCCGTCTTTTTTGGCCGTCACCAATACCACTTTGTAGCGTCCAGTATCTTTGTAGACGTGGGTTGGTTCGGATAAATCACTGGTATTGCCATCGCCAAAATCCCATTTGTGAGAAAATGCCAATTGAGAAGCGTTGTTAAATATGATTGAGTCTCCGGTTCTTACAAAGAATCTTGCAAATCCAAAGTCGGCATTTAAAGGTATAAAAGTATCTTCTTGGAACAGACACCCTCCCAGCGAAAGGCCTATGGATAAATATAATCCATACAAAGAAAGTTTTGGGTGAAAATTTTTCATAAGTAGTTGCTTTTGAGAGGGTTAAAATTTCCAAATAAAACTCAATTGACTGTATCCTATTTGAGTATTGATGCTGGGGATGACCTTGGTAGGCAGTAATCGCATTCCACGCTTGAGGCCCAAAGCGGTTTCTTCTTCCTTTTCTGTGTCCTTTTTTGGGGCAAATTTCTTTTGGTTTTTTCTACCCCTCAAGTATACTCCTATGATATCGCCTAGCCATAAAGTGGCCCCCGCAATGAGCAAACCTTGTGATAAGATGTTGCGGGTTTGGGCACGATTAAATAAGTCGTTGTAATCTTCTTCAGTATTAGGAACCCGGTCTCGGTAATCTCTGAAAAGGTTGTCAGCATTGATTCGGAAAAATATACCAGCTCCCAACATCGCAAAGGTAGCGGTAGGGATCCATTCATAGTGGTAGCCATTGCGTACTTTGTAATCACCCCATCCAGGAAGGGCCAATGATTTGAGGGCCTGCTTGGGTCCTCCTTTGGCAACTTTGAGTTTCTCGGTGGCTTCTATCTTAAATATAATGTTTTTGCCATTAAAGTAGGGGTTGTCCTTTACAAAAGACCAGATCATCTTTTTGTCGTTACCCACTCTGATGCTGTCGCCTGCATCGCCCGAAACCGAACGCAACGGCCCTTTAAAACTACTTCCGTTATTGCTGGAATAGTAGAGGCGGGTGACATAAAAACGATTAGAAGGTCCTTTGAGATCATAGTTTAGCGTGATTTCATTCTTGGCGGTGTCTAAACTGATAGTTTTGTATTTGAGGGATGCTTTTTTAGAAAAAAACAGTTGAGCTGAGGATTTGGTGCTCACTCCCAGAAAACATAGCGAGAGTACCAGGGTGAAAATTTTTATTTGGTGTACATTCATCATGTCGTAGTATTCTAATTGCCGATTAAATCTATAAAAAAATAGTTATTAATCTATAGAAAACCTGTTTTTATGAGGTGAGTTTTTATCAACCAAACAAATAAATATAATCATGATAACTTGATGCAGATAAATTTCGTACTTAACTAATTACCCTTCAATATATCCATCTGTGATTGCTTGTTTTCCTGCTGTTTTGTTCTTTTTGATTACTCAAATAACAACTATTCAGGAGGGGATCACGTAGTTTAGAAAAATGACTACTCAACTTTCATTTCATCATTATGACTCAACAAGAGATATTAAATAAATTCGGTAGTTTAGATAAATTGATTCATGATATTGAAAACTTGGTAAAAGTATTATTGATCTAATTGTTTCTTAAATAATT
>CALDJV010000678.1 GCA_937899305.1 uncultured Cytophagaceae bacterium | reverse complement strand
AGGGAAGTAGCTTTGAATAAAATAGAAGTAGATTATATGCGTAAATAATCGCTATTCATTCGTGTCGTTAAGGAAACAGCATTGGACTATCGACTGTGGACCAAAAACGAGCCCTAAACTTGAAGTCAAAACGAAACTTTATTTTTTACGAATTACTAACGTGATGATTAATCTGCATCTCCTCACAATTTTCCTTGTCTATTACACACAAGATTTTAGGAAACCCATATAACTAAACAACCTATGAGATATGTATTCATTGCTTTGGTGTGCCTGGGCTGGATCAGTGGGCAAGCCCAAAATGTAATCACGCAAGACATTGATAATTTTTGGAATGCTTATGACAAAATCAAGGCTGCTAAAGATAGTTCCACGCATCTGAAACTACTCCACCAACATTTTTTGGACCGGGGTACTCCTGGTTTGGCGGCCATTCGACAAGCCCGTCGTTATACTCCTGAACAGTACCTTACCGCCATTCACCGTTATCCTCGGTTTTGGCAATCCATTCGAGCCAATACTTATCAATCCAAAATACTGGGCAAAGAGCTGGAAGAGGGCATTACGAAACTCAAGCAAATTTATCCTCACCTCAAACCTGCCAAAATCTATTTTACAATGGGAGTTTTCAGAACCAATGGAACTACCGTAGACAATGCAGTACTCATTGGGAGCGAACTCGCTATGGCCGATAAAACCACCATTACGGAAGAGTTTCCTGCTCGTAACAAGCGTTTTTTGGATAATTATTTCCGTTCCGATCCGATTACCAATGTCGTATTTCTGAATATTCACGAATACGTGCATACCCAGCAAAAAACCGCTGGAGGTTCCAATTTGCTTACCCAGAGTTTGCGAGAAGGCATTGCAGAGTTTGTAGCAGTGACAGCTACTGGAAAGGATTCGTTTTCGCCCGCAATTGCTTACGGAAAACAAAACAAAGCATTGGTACGGGCTCGTTTTGAACAAGAAATGTTTAATCAATACTATCGTTATTGGCTTTGGAGTAGTATGGACAACGAATTCAAAACCAGAGACTTGGGGTACTATGTGGGCTATGCCATTGCTGAGCAGTATTATCAAAAGAGTAAAGATAAATTAGCTGCGATTCAGACCTTGATCAGGTTGGATTTGAATGATCAAAGACGTGTACAGAACTTGGTAGATCAATCGGGTTACTTTCCTGAAAAACTGACAATGCTGCAAAAGAAATACGAACAAAATCGGCCCAAGATAGTGAAGATACGACAACTGGAAAATGGGAGTAAAAACGTGAACCCCAATTTGAAACAAATCACGATTGAATTTTCTAAAAAAATGGACCCTCGTTTTCGTGGATTCGAGTTTGGACCACTGGGCAAAACAAATGTGCTCAGGGTACAAAAGTGGATTGGCTTTTCGAAAGATGGTAAATCGGCCACCCTGGAGGTAAGCCTTCAAGCCAATCGAGTCTATCAAATAGCGTTATCCAATCGATTTTGCGCTGCAGATGGTACCGAGCTTGCTCCATATCTGATTGAATTTCGCACCTCAAAATAAAACAAAAGTAAAACGAACCAAGAAGCGCAAAACAAAAAGAGCAAAAAAAAGAAGAGCAGTCGCAGTTGCGTCTGCTCTTCTAATGATTATCACCTGTTCAACCCTTTTCATCATTTGAGTGGGAATTTATGATTCAAATGCTTGGTTGTTGGAAGGAGCATAAGCGGTTGTTTGTACTCTAAATGCTTTTAGTTCTTGGTTTACTTGTTTGGTGGCTTCCAATGCGTCATCTAATTCTTGCATAAGGTCTTCTAGCTTTAGTTGGATGGCTTCGTTGCGTTTGATAGCTTCTTGGGCTTTTTCTTCCTGGGTCATGGATCTGAGTGGTTATTGTTTTAAAAAAATTAGCAGGTATTCTACGAGTGGTAATGGAATTATTTAAATTTTTGGTAAAAGTATTGTTTACTATCAAAAGTCGAGACGACTTCAGTGATTAAGAATCACCCTGACTTTGAAAATCAACCCAAAGCCAGGAAAAGAGTACATATAAGCGTCTATTTCTTGGCTTGGTTGGTCTTTTTGACCTTGGCCAAGTTTCCGCTTACTTCTTTTAATAAACCTTCTAGTTTTGCTTGGAGGGCGGCGTTTCTTTCCATTGCCTCCTGAATTTTTTGTTTCGTCATTGCCTTAAAAGTGAATGTTAGATAATGGTTTTATTAAGCTATACTTACTTGAATCGCTAGGTGGTCAAAACATTCTTTTGCATCATTGCCATAATCCAAAGTGTCATCATTCTCGGAGTTGCTCACCCAGTTGACATTGATTGGGATTTGAGTAGAAGTGTTGTAATCTTCCAATAAACAGAGTACTTCATTCAAACCCTTCAATCCGCCTGAGTGGAGTTGACCCAAATAAAAATTACATTGGAGAGGCCTACGGTTTTGTCTTAAATACTGAGATAGCCATTTGAGTATTGGCTTGTAAAAATCCTTGTCATAAGAGTCTCCTGAAATCTCTAAGATATTTTCTTGGGTATCGAAGCGTATTGCTGGATTGAAATGACTTGCCTCAATAAATAAGTTCTCCATCTTTATCATTTTCTTTTTTATTGTGTTCACCTGTTGTTGACTTTTCTTAGGATTCGTTACAAATGTAAGCCAAGCAAGGCGATTAAAATATTTCAGTATATTTCACCAATTTTGTGAAATATTTTATTGAAAAACTGGCGTTTAGGAAGTGATTGTGTGGGAGAGGATGGCTGGGTCAAAAAGAGGGTAAAGGCAGTAGTGTAGCAAAAAGGGAGTTTAAGCGGCCATTTTTACTTCAATGGGCAAATGTTCAAAGTATTCTTTGACATCGTCGCCATATTCCAAAGTATCGTCATTGTCTTGGTTGGTTACCCAATTTACTGTAACTGGAGTTTGGGTAGAAATGTGGTAATTTTCCAATAAGCTCAAAAGCTCATTCAATTTTTTGAAGGCATTAGAGTTCAATTGCTCCAAACAAATATTCAATTGAAGCGCGCGGGTATTTTGTAATAAATAGGTACTCAACCATTGAATCACAGGCTTGTAAAAATCCTTGTCATAAGAAGTACCCGAAATTTCAAATGTGTTGAGTTTGGTGTTGAAAAACACTTGAGGGGAAAATTGACTGGCTTCAATAAATAAATTCTTCATGTTACACTACTTATAAATACCCTTTAAATGATTACATTACAAAAGTAAGGGAGGCAAGTCATTTAAAATATTTCAACTTATTTCACGAAGAGGTGAAATATTTCAAAAGGGGAGATAAGTGGGCTAAGTGCAGTCCGAAAACAGGGGATAAAAAAAGGCACCAAACCGTTTTGATTTGATGCCTTTGATCAGGTAAAGTCTTTGAATATCAGTTGTTTATCTGTTCAAGAAGTTGTTATAGTATTGACATTCCCGAATGATCTCCTTGTAATACTGGGTATTGGAGTACTGTTGGCGTAATAACTTAAAGTTGTTTAAATACTTCTCAGAAATTACTTTATTACGACTAAAGTCTTTACTGGTTTGATAAGCCATTTGTTCGCATTTGGCGGCCATATAGGCTGCTTGAGCGGCCAACTCTTTATTCCCTTGGTTATGAGCCCAAGAAATGGCCTGATTGAAGTATTGCAAAGGATACGACAAGTCATATTTGCGAGGTTTGGGAGCGTTCTTTTCTTTCTCTCCATAATATCGATAATAAAAAAGCGAAGAACTACGGTGATTTTCCAAAGCATCCCAAGTATTACCAAACCAAGTGATGTTATAGTAAATGTTGCCTAGTTCAAAGGCAACTTTAGGATCTTGCTTCTTCAACAACTTTTTGAGACGTACCATCTCTTGTGCCAAGCTTTGGCGGGTATATTTATTAATGACTGGGCGACGATGACCATAACTTCCAGAAATCTCAAAAAACTTAGGATTGGCCTTCAGTGAGGTGGATCCTCCCGCAAGTTGGTAGTATTTGATCGCCTCTTCTAGCTTATCTTGTTTGAAATACATCGTGGCCTTGATGTCGTACCAATGCTTGAGTTTGGAGTTGAGCGAAAGCTCAAAAGGGGTTTTATTGGTAGTGCGTTTTTCCCAGGCAATGATATTATCTACCACCTTCATATCCAACTTGATAGGAAACGAATAACTTTCAGTTTCACACAAAAAAGCCTTGCCAATATCTCCTTGAGCATACAGTTTGCGGCGATACACGTTTTTCAGGTAGTCCATCAATTGTGGATGCCCCAACAATTGCACTTGCTTGTATAGGCTGGTTTCAGCGGCTTTGTCAATCTTTTTGAGCTGAGCCAATTTCATAGCCAATTTGAATACCTGGGTTTGGCGTTGCATTTTTTTGCCTTTAGGAGCCAACGCATTCAATTTACGCAAGGCCAAGGCAGGTTTTCCAGCCACATAATCTAAATAACAAGCCGCCAGTTTCCATAATTGGAGATCCTTGACTTTGCCTTCTCTCACATTTTGGTTGATAAATGCTTGTAACTCAACCAAGTATTTGATGGCTTCTTTTTTCGGGAAACCTTCAAACTTTTGATAGAAAGCCAAGTTTTTGCTCAAATCCGAAGAAAGTAGATTGGATTCTAACTTGTTGATTTCGCGGGCCAGCAGCAAAGATAAGTAAGGGGAATCAGGAGCTACTTTATAAATATTTTGCATCTCCTCAATGGCATTGGCGTAAGGTTTCAAGCCCCGCAAGGTATATACTGCTGCTACTTCTTTGCTGTTTTTACATTGCGTGAGTATTTGTTGAAACTCGGTGTTCGATACTACTTTAAAACTGGCATATGCCTGCACTCTACGACTGGGGCAATGGTCAAAAACCACCGCAAAGAGTCGAGCCCCTTCAGGTTTTTGGTTATTCAGCATCAAGGCCCCTGCCTTGTGGGCCATGGCCCAGTATTGAATCAATGAATTGGATTGCCCGGCGAGCGGTTGAATTAATTGATCGTACAATGCCACGGCTTGCTGGTATTTTTGGGCATAGTGGGCCAAACGAACCAATTGGTACCCGTAACGCATCTTCAGAAATGCATTGTTGGTAGCCCGGTAAGTTGCTGTTCCTTTGATGATCAAATCTTGCATCGCGGTTTGGTTTTTAGCCGTGGGGGCATCCCAACGATAATCTTGATTGATTACAAAGGGCTCACATTTTTTAGCAAATATGAGGTACTTGAGTACATCCGTGGATTGTTTTGCTTTTAAATAAACCACTGCCGAGTTGGAGCGCCATTGAGGGCTGAGTGCGGGGCGAGTTCCCTTCACAAAATCCAGAATTTGCTGGGTTGTTTTGACCGATGCTTTGTAAATTAATTTTTGGAGATCCTTGGTGGCAGGTTGGTTGTTAAAGTAGGTCTTCCATTCAGTGAGGTTGTCTTTGATCTTTCCACTCTCTTCCGACCATTCATAGTCGTACAAGCGTTCGAAAGTAAAGAAGAAGGGTTTATTGTCGGGTTGGTTGATAATGTCAGGATCGAGAAACTTGTAATAAGTAATGCCTCCATAGCCGCCTGCACAAGCCGACTGGGAGACTTCTTGTGGTTTCAATACAAAAGCTAAATGTATCAAAACCACAAAAGCCATCTTGAACAATTTCATATTTGTAAGTTTTGGTTGGTGTGTTTAAATGTACCATACCAAATTTACACTAAATAATCAAAATTTCCTCGTCTCACTCTCAAAAGCAAAGAGAAGAAAGTGATTTCTTCATCCACTGCCTGAAAGTCGAACAGCAGTTTTTCACCCGATTTGCGTACCATATCGATAAAACCCAAGCCAGCGCCTCCTTTGTCAGAAAGTTCACCAATTTTGACAATTTCCCGAAACAAAGAACGTAATTCATCTTTGCTCAACCCGTTGACATAATTGATCTTTTCGGCAATGGTAGCAGCTTCTTCTTTAGTAACGGGATTGCCCGATCCTATGATGTAATCATCTTCGTGCTTACCAATCATAAAGATCGAACTTTTGCTTGAGTGTTTTACCAGGTTTTGCAAACACTCAATCATTATATTGAATACTTTTTTTCGAATGGTGGAAATTTCGCCGAGTACGTTCATGTTACGTTCGGCCATAGCCAAAACCGACTTGGTGATTTCCTGGGTAAATTCCCCCTCATAAACCAAAATCAGGTTTTCGTCCATCAATCTTTTGTGCAAGTCATAGATGTAGCCCATCTCTCAAGCTTAGATTTTTGGTGAATGTAGTATATAATTTGTCTTTGTTAGCTTCCCCGGCAATCTGCCAAATGTGCTAAAAAATATGATAAATTTCTTGTATATTCTCATACTGATAGTTGCTCAACGTTTTTTCATCCAAATGAAAAAAAGCAACATCCATTGCATTGTTTTTGATAAATCGGCGTAACATCCGAGCCGATTCTTTCAACTGTCTCGTGGTCACTTGCTCGAGTCTGATGACATCTCCTTTGTAAGCATAAAATGAACCAATGTACGTACTTTGGATTACCTCTATTTCGTTTTTTCCTTTTAAACGAAAAAAACTGCGGTTAGCAAATGTATCGTTTTTTAAGTTATTCAGCAACTCTATTACCCGTCCTCTTCTGACCACCACACCCCATCGATAAATAGGCAATGCCACATCCAAATGAAGAGGATATTTTCCTGGTTTTACCAAATAGCGACGGGCTATTTCCAGATCCAAAATCGAGTTTTTCGTGTTCGATCCATCCAGGTTCCCCATGTTATAAAACATGAGCATTCCTTTATCTACTGGAGGGACTCCGGTTTTTTTGAAATATTTGATCTGGTGCAAGCGAATGGTTGCCGAAATACGCGCGATACCATTGCTTTTTAGTTTGGTTTTCAGAATTTCAATCAGCTTGAAAAAACGTTTCCGGGTCTTACCCGACCAATCACAGTCCAGTTGTACTTCATTGATCTGAACCTTTTCGGAAAGTGCTTTTGACTTCTTTTGTATTTTGATAGCAATATTGTTGCCTAACTTTTCTAGTTGATTGTAAGAAATATTGAAAAGTGTACGATTGGTAATGAAAACCGTAGGGATAATTTGCAATGTGGGCAGCCGCTTGGTTTTCCACTGAATCTCTTTTACTGGTACCGCCTTTTTCTGGTGTGGATTCCAATCTACATCGAAGTAACGAATATACAATCGCTTGACCTGAAGCCGCTCCAGATAATCACGCTCTTTATCAGAAAGTTCAAATGTGGTTTTCCAATAATAAAAAGCAGGAGTTACTTGATGAGAGGAGCATTGTGTAATAAAAAGTCCAAAAAAGCACCATCCTACTACAAAAAATGGTCGTTCAAGCCATCTACCTATTGGTTTCAAATTTGGTTTGTTTTAATAAATTCAATCAATTGAGACAAATCATCGACTTGTGAGATATGGTATCTTTGTGCTACCACATCTACATTGCCTTTACGCCAAAAGCCATTGGGGCAGCAAACTACTAGTTTTTGGGTATGGGCAAACAAACCCATTTCTAATAATGTAATAGGAGCCTTGGACGTCGGGGCAAAATACATGGCAATCAGGTCGGCTGTTTCCAAACCATCTAATTCCCAATCTACCTGAGCTTTGAACTGAGGATTGGTGATTTTTTGTTCCCAAGAAGCATCCCAATCATCCCGTCGAGGGTTCAATAGGGTAAAAGGCAGGTCTTGCAGCGCTTCAGCGACAGTAGCTTGCCAATCAATGGCCTTGCCCATATCTATACTACCTGCCAAAAATACGCTGGTAGTATCAGGGGCAATTTCAATGCGCTGAGGTGGTTTTATTACTTTCATAAAAGGTTTTCCAAACAAATAATTCGTAAAAAATAAGGTTTCGTTTTTTAGTCCACAGTCAATGGTCCATAGTCCACAGTTTGTTTAGTTGGTAGTTCGTAGTCAGGAGTTAGTAGTTTTTCTTTAGTCCACTAATTAAGTGAAAAATGAAAAACGTAAAATGATACGCCG
>CALDJV010000677.1 GCA_937899305.1 uncultured Cytophagaceae bacterium | reverse complement strand
TTTTTTGGGCAATATGCCTCTTAATCAAAATGCTTGCCGCTCACTAATGATAATTAATTGAAAAAAGAAAATTAATACCCGGCTCATTAGCAAAATACCTCATTTCATTCAGGTAATTGCGATAACGGGTATTGAGTACGTTTTGAACTGCTAAGTTTGCTTCAAAACGCTTAAACTTAAATTTCCAGGCAATATCCAATAAAAAATATCCCTCAGGGGCATCTCTAAAGTCAAAAATGGCTGATTCAGGAGTAATCGTCACTGAACCATTGATCAACTCATCGGGACGTACCGTTCGGGGAGCTTGAAATTGCTGGAATGTATAGCTGGGTTTTATTGAGAATTGCGAAGATTGCACCTTCCAAAACTTTTTGGTTTTCCAAACTAATTTATAGCTTGTTGTAATGGGAGGTTGATTGATCAATGCTTCGTTTTTGTCAATGTTTCTTGACCATAAATAGTTGATACCAAAGGTTCCACTCAGGGAGCGAGACCACTGTTTTTGCCAAGTCCAATCTGTACCAACAAACAGTGCATTGGCTTGATCAAATATAAAGACAGGCATGGGTCCTCTGATGGTGCCAATCACCGCCAATGGACGGTCATATATAAAGTTTTCTATGTAATGTGAATAAGCTGTAAAAGTATAAGTATTGGTTTTGTTCTGGATTTGTAATTCATTGATCCATTTGTACCCTTTTTCGGGAGACACATTACTGCTCTCCAATGAAGTAACTCGGTTTGTACGAAGTGCTCCCTCGTCATTATAATAATAGCGAAGTAGACCAAAAGAGGTCTTGAAACCGTGTTGGCCAAAGCTGAAGAGCTCAGCCATATTGGGGGTGCGCCAGGCAGTGGCCAAATTTGTTCGGAAAGTAGCTTTATCTGAAATTTGACGGATATACCCCAATGAAGCAGTGAGATTGGCAAAACTATACTCATCCCGGAAAATATTTTGATTGGTTTCTCGTCCTCGTACATTGTTAGACTCGTGGTCCAGGCGAACTCCTAGTTCAAAGGTGTTTGAGCCTTTTCTGAGACTTTCAATGATAAAACCACTGTATCGGAAGGTGTTGTAGTTGGGGATAAAAGGCGTGGTTTGGGTACCCGGATTGTTGTCATTGTTTTGGGTAAAAACCTGTATACCTACCAAACCTTCCAGCCCGATCCAGTCAGGGTGTTTCCATTCTAGCTGATAATCGTTGGTTGTTAGATCAAGGTCTATAATGGGAATTTCAGAATTTCTTCTTAGATCAAACTCATCTCGCTGGTTGATTTGGGTTCCAACCCTTAGGGTAAACTTCGCATTGTCTGCGTATCTCCAACCTACCTCTACTTTTCCCAAGTGATGTTGGATCAATTGGTTGGGCTGATTGATATCGTAAGAAAAAGATCGTATAATAATAGGATCATCAGCATTAATTGCTCTAACAAACGCATTGCCACTATGCGCAATAGATGACCTTAGTATGGCTAAATTTTGATTCAGGTAACTGTAATATACTTTAAAATCCCAATTGGTAAGATGATATCTAAAACCCGCATTGATTGACTTTTCTTCTTTGCCCGAATTGGTAAGCTCATAATCAGGGCTCCGTAAATCGCCTATTCGATTGTAACTAGCTCCCAGATGATAGCTCCAATTCTTTAGTCCCTGCCCCATTTCATAATTTGCAAAGTATCCTTGTCCGTTGGTTTGATAGCCCCCACCCAACCGAGATCTAAACGCTTCGTTCAAATACAAAGGATCAGACTCCACAATGATGGCTCCTCCCAATGCTTCGGGGCCATACCGAACCCCCGCAGCTCCTTTTATTACGGTAACGTTGTGGGCCGTAGATACATCTATTTCGGGCGCGTGGTCGGTACCCCAGTTCTGAAAACCGTGTTTGATGCCATTATTGAGGATCAATACCCGATTGCCATACAAACCATGAATCACGGGTAGCTGTACATTGTTACCAGTAGAAGTAAAGGTAACCCCTTCTACCTCTGAGATGGCGGAGGCCAATGTTTGAGTAGGGATACTAGCCAAATCTTCTTTATTGATGGTTTGCTTTGCAATGGAGACTGTTCCTTGGTCTTCACTCTTTTTTGCCGTAATGGTAACAGTATTGAGCGACTCTACTTTCTGTTTGAGGTATATTTGAGGTTTTCTGGTATGTTGGTAAAATTGCTTGCAGGTGGTGTCACAATAACCAAAACAGGTGACAATCAATGTATTGTATTGATCACATAAGCCTTTTATTTGAAAACGTCCCTCCAGATCGGTCTGGGCAAAGCGCTTGGTGTCTTTTACTTTGACTAACGCGTAAGGAATTGCCTTTTTTGTATCAATGTCCAAAATCACCCCTTTCAAATCATGATTACAGGGTTTAGAGGTTTGAGCCTTTGTTATATAGCTTACAGAGAGTATTAAAAATATAAAGAGTGCCTGTTTCATCGGTAAGGTACTATTTTACTCAAAAGAAGTAGCAGCTTATTATTAAGTCAATAATGTTAGATACTTCAAAAGATTGTTTATTTAGACTATTTAAAAACTCAATATTAAGAAATATGTTTTAGCTTTCCTCTAAATATAATGTTAATGTGCTTACTTTTTGATATTCGCAAACGGAGCGCAAAAATAATAAAATAGCAACAACAAACGCAACTTAGTTGCGTAAATATTTATAAACTTGCAGCACGATGGAAACACAACACATACAAAAATACCTCAAGGCCCATGGCCTCCGAAAAACCTCCTTTAGAGTGGAACTATTACAGTTATTCATAGAAAGTAAACACAGTCTCTCCCACCAAGACATCAAGAAGAAAATAACTTCTACCCAAGATAAAGTCACGATTTACCGAGGACTAGCTGCGTTTTTGGAAAAGGGACTGATTCACAAAGTACCTGATGCCAACAATGTTTTCAAGTATGCTTTGTGTCTTGAGGACGATTCGTCAGAAGTGCCCGAGCAAGCCCACGCTCATTTCCTGTGTAATGAGTGTCATAACACCTTCTGTATGTATGATGTCAAACTTCCCGTATACGAAAATGTGGCTGGATTTCAGGTAATCAATTCAAAACTTACCCTGGAGGGGTATTGTCCAGATTGTGCCTAAAACTTAGTAGTATTTGTCCTATTTTGAGGTGTATTTAACAATGGTGATCAACCTGTATTCGTGTTTGCTGGTTATACATAGCCTTTGTCTTGGGCCCAGGGACCAATGCTGGTACGGGCGCCCCGACGGTTGAGGTCTTGCTGAGAGGCATTCGCCAACAAACCCGAAAAGTGTCAGAAGCAGGAATGTATTTTTTGAGCTTAGGCAAATAAAATGGATGTTCAGGCGTCGCCCAAAGCGTATCTTTTTGAGCACGAACTACGGCCACCAATGCCGATGCCTCACGTTTACTGGTTCCAGTGACTACCTTGAGTTTTGTTGTTGAAAAATATATGCGTGTAAATTCCAATATCTATATCATAATCATCTCTTTTCTGATATTTCGAATTAATTCCAAATTCGAATCATTATTAGGAATATTGTTTACATAAGCTAGACCAGGAAATCCTCCCCAGTCAAAGCAATTCCTTAGATAATCAGAGAACCACAAATCTCTCTTATAATTTGCCATCTTACTATCCATCCTATTTTCTTTATGCAAAAATACACCATACATACCATCATCACTTGTATTCTCTTTTGTGTACGCGGTAGGTGAGAATCCTAGATAATATTGATCATTTTCAACAAGGGTACTCTTGTCATTAATTTCAAACATAAGTGAAACCATTTCTAATGACATAAAAACAATCGGATCTAGAAGAGGAATTGGGTTTAAATAGTTACGATCTCTCCATTCAGGAAAATACCCCTCAAAATTTATATACTCGATTTCCTTGTAAACCTCACTAAATATTAGTGGTATATTTCCATAATCTTTAGTTAAATATTGAAGATCATTCATGTTATTCATAGAACTAGAAGAAGAGGTAAAACTGTAGGTAGGTTCTTTTTCTGGATCACGAGTTATGAGTCCTACTCCATTTTCTTTTGTTTTAGTAAATACATAATTTGAATCTTTCAGATAAAAAGACAATACCTCAATATTATGTTTCATACCCTTTACAAAAAAATCTAGAATAAGTTGAATATCATCTTTATGTTTTGCGAGCTCTTTTGTTTCTAATGATAACAAATCTTGCCATACCTTACTTTTTACCTCATTCTTGTATCTTTGATATAGATTCTCCATTTTCATAAAAATTAATTACCTCGGAATGGTGTTTGATTAATGATACCTTCTTTTTTTATTATAGCCTCACAATCTGGACAAATATCTTTACTAGCACCAATAAACTGTCCTTTTAAATTATAACCTTTTTGTTTTGCATATTCTATAAGAATTGCTTCTGCATGAGCTTTTGAATTACTCGGTAAATAATTAAATGGATCGATATACTCTTCATTTGACTTTAACATACGTTTAATTTGATCTGGAACACTATCATCTATCTGCAATAATGCTCCACTTTTATTTACACTTACTAGTCTTTTCTGATTTCCAGAACCATCCACAACATCCAAAACCGCTACTGTAAGTTGTGAACGCTTTACCCAAGGAGGAAGAGACTTTCCTTTTCGGTTAGTAACAATAGCTTCTGCTATTTCTTTAGCTCTGTTATCACAATTATTATGCACCAGTGTCCCCACATTCCCTACATAATAATTGTGATACTTTGTTACCGAGAAATTATAAACTGTCACCGCGGTATCTTTTACAACAATATGGTCGATGTAAGTTTTTTGAGGATGAGATAAGTCGTATGAGTTGCTGGCAAATAAACGCGGTTGATCAAGCAAGGTTAATGTTTGACCCTTTTTGAGTTTTCCTGCTGTTACCCAAGCTCCATCAATATAAAACGGGTGTTCAGGAGTAACCAGAAAGGTATCTAATGGAGTGTATATTTCAATAAGGGTAGAAGCTTTTTTGGTAATGATGTGATCTACCTGCCCAATGACCTCTCGATTACTTTTCACATCTTTAGATCTCACCAACATCCCAGGGCGAATATTTTCAATTTTGATGGTGGAGTAATCATGCAACCACACTTTAGTCCCCGCCACAAAACAAGCCGTTTTCGCAAAACGAACTTGAGTGATACTTCCTTGATTCCCCGAAGTTCTGTTTTTTCCTCGACTCAGCAAAGTATACACATAGCCTTTGTCTTGGGCCCAGGAACCAATGCTGGTACGAGCGCCCCGAGGGTTGAGGTCTTGCTGAGAAGCATTCGCCGACAAACCCGAAAAGTGATTGAGGTCTTCCCGCTCCTTGGTGTACACCACATTGACCTCTTGTCGGCGGGCACCCTTGGTCAATTTATTACACAGGGCATTGAGTACCTCGGTTTTGTTCTGGTTGGCTTTACTGGGTCATATCTTTTTAGTTGAGAGTGGGTGTAGTTAAAGGGGGAGAATGACCATAGCACTTTACTCAAACACTAATTCTCGTATTTTCAGTCAATTCGCCAACTTTGAGCAAATTTGATCAAGTTTATTGCCAGTGAAGGATTTTGATCAGCCCATGCCTCATCAAACATCAGCCAATAATCAAAAACACCCTCATCCCCTGTTCTACTTGCGTTATAAATCATTTCAACAAAATGAGTAGATATGTAAATTTGTGCAGGTAACCTGGTATCATCTTTACTCAAGTGTGTCATTATATTTTCTAGATATGCTTGAACATCATCAACACTTTCATTATAAAGATTATGTTTATCAAATCTTTTATTCCATAAAAGAGAAGGAATTACTAATTCATTTAAAGAAACTAATGTTTCTTCCAAGGTATTTATTTTATTGTTATTTCTGACTTTTGATCTGATTAACAACAATTCTTCTGGCGTATTTTTGGTAGGTTGCCACTCATTTAGAAATAGAGTTAAATTATCAAAATTAACCCCTTGTAAACAACCAACACTATTACCCTGTTCATTTAGGAGTCCTATGCTATTTTCGCCCCAGCTTGAAAAAAATAAAAAGTATATGGCTTCCTCGCCTTCGCTTGACTTCACCCTGAAAGGGATCTGAGGAAGATTTGGGACCTTTGTTTCTCCGTTTTTGACGTTGGTCAATAAATCTTTTAAATCATTACATAAAAATAGGGCTTTATCAGGGTTTCGCTCTACAAAAGTGTCATCAAAAATATAATAAACCATATCTAACTCATCATCATCAGTATGAATTTGAATTAAATGTTCGTCATTTATTATAATTTCATTCACATATGAATATTCCCGAAGGCAACCTAATAGCTCGGTTAAATTGACAGGCATTTTTACTGCACCTTCATAAATATTTTCCAATAAATAATCGTGTATTCCATAAACCCTTGTTCCTATCTTTTCTTCAATGATGGAATCATATAAATCATAATTTCCCTGTTTCAACTTCCAAAAAGCTTGAAACCACTCTAGTATATTTTGCTCAGGTTGTTCCTTATAAAACTTATGATTATGAAAGTAAGGGGAACGGTATACAAAATGAGTAGCCATATATTGTCAATCAAATGATATTTCAGTATGTGGGAGTAAACCTTGGATCTTTTCTTTTGTAGATTCAGAGAGGCGGTTTTCACCCAGAAAAAGTGTATCCAAGTTTTCTAAATATCGTATTTCTTCTGGAAAATCAGAAAGCTGATTTTTAAATAAATTAATCGTTTGCAAGTTTTTCAACCCTCCTATTTCTTTCGGTAATGTCGTTATTTGATTCTGAGATATTTGTAATTCCTCTAGGTTTTCTAAGCCATCAATATTTTTTGGCAATGTTTCAATTTGGTTATAACCTAAATCGAGAACTTCTAATTTTTTTAATGAACAAATGCTCTCTGGAACCACATTCAGGTTACACCCACCTAAGTTTAAAATCACTAATTGCTGAAGGTATTTTATGCCATTAGGTAAGGTCTTTAAATCTTTATTACCAGTTAAATTTAGTGTTTCCAACTTACTCAATTGACTGATTTTTTCTGATATCTTACTAATGCAATTAAATTCTAATATTTTGAAAACTTGGTAAAACTTTATAAGTATCTGAAAATCAATACTTTTCAAAAGTATTCGTTTACCCACACATTTTTAAAAGCTTTCAATTTATTTTCAAAAGCTGTCTTTTAAACGTATTGATAGAGCTTTTAGAAAAAGGAAACAAAGATGATATTACTTCATAAAAATGGCTTAAAGCCATTTTTATGGACTTTTGCCAAGTTTTCAAAATATTAAACTCTCTAAACTTTGGAGTTTACTTATATCATCAGGAATATTTTCTAATATATTTTGCGAAAATGAGAGCTTTTGAAGGTTTTTCAATTCAAATATTTCTAGAGGCCATTTCTGAAATTGATGACGATCCAAATTTAAACTTTGAAGTTGTTTCAATTTTCTTGTGTGATGTGGCAAATTGGAAAGTCGCTCGTTATACTTCCTTTCCCAATAAACAAGGTTAATAACATTTCTATGTTGAATTGGGGTTAGTATTCCATATTTTAAACACAAGTAAGGGAATTGGGTCAATAATTTGTGTGTCTCGTCAGGAATCTCTTCCAAACCTTGAATTATTTCGAAAGCAAGCAGATTATTTACATAATTATCACTTTCTAAAAGCTTTTTAATATTTGATGTGTGATCAGGCATTCTCACTTAGGTTTAAAATTTAAACTTATTAACTTTGGGTTGATAATTAATTAAATAAAACCTTGTTCTCCAGTTAGAAATATTATCGTCTAACCAAGTCTCAACTATTTTAACATTTTGCTCTTTAACCCCACGAAATTTACTTTTATTAGCTACAATACCATCTCTTCGCACTCCATTCAGATTTAATAGAGCTGTATCCCCACATTAAGCGGGGACTTGCATTTGTTTATGTTCTGGTTTCCAATTAC
>CALDJV010000676.1 GCA_937899305.1 uncultured Cytophagaceae bacterium | reverse complement strand
TAGAGTATGGTACACGTGATATGCCGATAACATTACAGGTGGGTTCGATTCCCACGCTAAGTAAGATTAGCTACTCTCCTATCTTTTACCAAAAATATCAGACTTATAAAGTTAAAAAAATACCAATAAGTATTCACTGGACTCATAGCATAGCGGCTTCACGCAGTTGGCTGTCGCATGTACCGATGAACATTGGTCAAGTAAACAAGCAAGGTGGGCTCGAATCCTACTGGGTCCACCCAAAGATAAAAAGAGAACTAAACGGGTTCATCGTGATTTGCCTATCACACAGAAAAAACGACGATGAATTATCCCTGTTTACCTATCTCATTTTTTTAGAAAAACAATGAGTCAACGAAAAAAGAAAATAAGAAATCGGTTTTGTGAGGATGTGTTCAAAAGAGATGGATATCAATGCGTGTTTTGCAATGAAGTTGATCATCTGGATGCACACCATATTACCGATAGAAATGAAATGCCCAATGGTGGATATGTCAAAGAAAACGGCATTACACTATGTTCAAAACATCACATGATGGCAGAACAATTTCACATCAGTGGAGGTACAAAATGGGCATCTGGAATGCATCCTGAAGATTTGTATCGCCTGATTGGATCATCTAAAGAATGGGCCACTCAAAAATCAGAACGCTTGGGACAAGAATTTTAGAAGCTGGAAGCATCAAACAATTGAATGAGTTGCTTGATCCTGATGGCTTTATAAGTGAATTAATTTTTAAGTAACGTATTCGCAATAACTGTCCGATTTAGATTTATTCCTCTTCGTTACACTTCGTTCCTTTTATTGCCCATAGCGCTGCTATGAGCGCAAAAAGCGCCTCGTTTAACTTTGAGTAATTTCATTAAAACTCAACACTTATTTTGAAAACGTTACTATTAAACTAAATAAACCAATGGACAAGCAAACTATCAATCAATTGATTAAGCAGGTTGTGCAAGACCAAATGCCTTTGACTGAGGCATCGCACAACACTCTGCTCGAGCACAATCGGATGCTGTATGCTTCTTTGCTAAACCTACCAGGTTTGAGTGCTGAAGATAGTATGCAAATCATCCAAAGATTGTTGGCTGTAACCGAACAAGGTGGAAGATCAGTTTCACTTGAAGTCAAAAAAACTGAAGATCGCCTCATTGCCGAAGTATTGCCATTTTTGGAAGTGTCTAAAGTTTTAGAAGGCTTCAAGCAGTTCATCACCTTGAAAGTCAACAACCAACGAACTGCCAATTGGATTAAGAGCTATATTTTGGGTTCGCCCCAACTAGAGCTTTGGGCAGTAAGCTACCGTAATACCTTGGCCAAGCTATTGGTACACGCAATGGGTAAGCAAGTGGCTCAAACTTGTTTGCATTTTATGGAAACAAAAAAAGGCAAACGCAATGACCATCAGGCAGCTTACTTGGAAAAAAACGTATACCGATTTAAGGGTGAAAATAGCCCCTTGTTTGTAAAAGATGTATTGCTGTTTTTGTTTGGTAAGCTGAAGAAAACCCAACACGAAAAACTAAATGCTTACCTACAGGCACGAAAAAACCTAGATAATGGCAAGGGCTTGCCTTATGGTGTATTGCGAGGAATTGCAGCTACTTTCCACCCCAAAACAGAAGCCTCTCAGGTAAGACGTTTGGCTGGAAAAACTAAAGTAAAACGTGAATTTATTGTAGGAGGTGAATTGGTAGAAGCCAATTCTACGAATTTGGTAGATCGTATCCGCAAACAATATCTGGAAGGAACTCCAGATGAGTGGGTGGCACAAAAGATCCTGGCCGAAGCCAGCCGTTTGCCACATTGGGACGCTAGAGTAGCGTTGATTTTGGATACGTCTTACTCTATGCTTGGTTTTGGAGCGCGTATGTACAACAACTTGTCCATTGCGACTGCCTTGACTCAAGTTTTAGAGAAACGCACCTCTCATATGAAAATAGTACAAGTAGGGAATCAGCACGAAACTGAGTTTCCTCAGGCCCAGGGAGTTACCAGCCTGGCCGAAGGAGTCTTGCAAGCCGTGACTTACCAACCCGATGCGGTGTTGATCATCAGTGATGGGTACGAAAATGTAGAACAAGGCGATACTGAAATGGTGTTGCAAGGGTTGAAAAACCTAGGAATGGATGTCCCATTTGTTCACATACTACCTGCCTTTACCATACGTGAAGCTTACGAACATCGTCAGCCATTGGGTAAGGGTGCTCCGCTGATTTTGGAAACCGGAGAAAGAGGTTTTATGCCTACTTGGTTGAATATACAGTTTGCGATTCATCCCGATAATATCGCGGAGGTATTGCAAAATTCGATGCAGTCATTTATGAATTAATATTAGGAAATTGTTAGATGGCTCAATTGTTAAATGGTGATGGCTACCTGATACTCGATGTAGTCATTTAACCATCTAACAATCAAAAAATTTAACAATGAATATGCCCTAATTAAAAACATTTGCAATCATGAAAATGAATATCTGGAAAAAACTGACCGACGAATCACAAGCGCAGGTAAAGGAAAACCAGTTGGTGCGATTGCTAAAAGGACGTCAAGTGGGACAACCACTACGATACGGACATTTGGGTATGATCCCACTATTTGGCAGCGAATGTGGTGCTGGTCATTACGCTTTGCCAGAGACTGCCCTGTCTTTGACCAAAGTAACTACTTACGGGCAAATGATTTTGAAGAATGCGGGAGATCGTCCTGCAATCGTGCCTTTGAACTTGGGGTACTTTCAATTGGGTGCTCAAAATCACGCCATGTGTACCTCTTGGGTATTGAGTCCAGGCGAACAAAGAGAATTTAAGGATGCTTGTTGTATCCAGGAATCTCAGGGCGGATACATCAAAGAATCTGATGACCGATTTATTGTATTGCCTCACAGTTTGCGAAAAATGGCTCTAGAGCTAAAAGGCAAAGAAGAGTATGGTAAGTTGTGGAAGTCTATCTCGACTTTCAATACTCAAGTAGGTCTGAAAGCACGTGGTCACTTGGACGAACTAAAGCAAGCTTATCAGCCTGAATTGTTGCAAACAATGTATCATTTGGAGCCTCAACCCAATCAAACTGGTGCTATTTTCTTGCTCAATGGTGAAATAGCCGGAATAGAATTGGCTCCTGATGCTGCTTTCTGGGCCGAACTACATACTCCTTTGGTGATGTACTGCTACGCTCCGTTACGATTGATCGAAGCGCAAGCGAATCGTGCACCAAAAGGTGGAGAAACATTGGACACCAACGATTTAACTTCGTTGGAGGCGCTCAAAGGTCGTTACGAAGCTTTGCAACAGCGTCGTTTGCGTAATGCTGAAACTACTTTGGCTGATGTGGGCGAGGTAGATTTTAAATCACATAAAGAGCAGGAAAACCAAAGCAATCGTTTGTTCACCGTTCGTGCAGGTGCTTTTGCTGGCCAAATGGTGATGAAAGGAAATCAGGTTGCTTATGCTTCTTTATTTAACGAAAAGATTGCGATGATTTAAATGATCAATTATCAATTGGCTGGATTAAGGAACGTGTCCGCAATAATTGACCGTTTTCGCTTCATTGCTCTTTACTATATTTCGTTACTTTTTTTGGCCGTAGCCATTGCTACGACCGCAAAAAGTGCCTTATCTAGCTTCAAGCAACTTTGCCAAAACCGGACACTTATTTTGAACATGTTCCTAAGCGCTGAGTTGATAGTTGGAACTTAGAAACTTAACTTCTAAATCATTTGAATCAAGGTTAGACACAAGCAAAAGACTAATATAAATAGATAGAATCAGAAAAACCTGGAGTTTTTAGCTCCAGGTTTTTTACTGATATATCCTGGTCTACAAATTATCGACTATCAACTAAAAATGAAATACGCACAAATAACCAAAAGGAATTACCCCAACAACAAAGCAGTAGAAAACCTGGTGTGGAGGCTCAGTAGTGGAACATTGCCTCAATCGGAATGGGGACAAGCGGCGCAATTGACCTTGATTTTATGGGCAATACGTCACTACGATCGTCATGAAGCGATCCACTTTATCCGTGAAACATTCAAGAAGTATTACCGCAAAACATTGGGTTTTGCCGCCTCTAAAAACGATGGATATCATGAAACCCAAACATTATTTTGGACTTGGGTAGTACGTGACTATGTCGCTACCTATGACCAAGGGCAAAGTCTGGCTGATTTGGCCAATGACTTAATCAATGGCGAAGCTGCTGATGAAACCCTGATTGATACCTACTATACCGCAACCACGTTGCAATCCGAGGAGGCTCGTTTGTATTGGGTGCAACCCGATTTGCAGCCTTTGGTATAGACCAAAATAAAAACGCTGTATTAAATTAAGTAATTCGTGAAAAATAAAGTTTCGTTTTGACTTCAAGTTGAGGGTTCGTCTTTGGTCCACAGTCGATAGTCCATAGACGACTATTTGTGATTCACTAGGTGGTTGTTTCCAACTTGTGAAAGCGAAAGGGCATTTTTTTATCCTTACTTAGTACTGAAGTTACGCAGATTTAGCCTTTTCAAAGGTTATATGGCTATGCGACGCACTACAGAACCATATAGCCATACAACCATTGAACCATCAAAACAGCGTATGTTAGAACAACTGCGTAACTTCTGTTAAGTATACTGGACACTGATGGATCCTTTTATATTCTTGATTGATTGGTGTTCATTGATCATTCCGTAACAATTTGTTGCCTTCTTAGCTCAATTGGTAGAGCGTTCTATGGCTAGAGGAAAGGTGTAGGTTCGAATCCTATGGAGGGCTCTTCGCTTATACGACACGTATTTTTGGTGATAAAACTAAAAAGGAAAGGATTCGAATCCCTCAGATCCTATTTTACTCGGTTGTCACCTCTTTTTTTCATCCTTTTTAGCAAACCATTTTATTTACTTCTTTTTCTTACTTTTCTGTAACATTTTATCCTTACATTTAGTAAGTTTGCTTAGAAAATTACCAAACAAGTATTCTTATATTACGTTATTGTAGATACTAAATTTGGTGATTTTGAGGGAGAATATCTCTACACCTAACCAAGTATCTTTGTGCCATCTATTGCGTATATTACAACTTCACCTGTTACACAAGTACGTCTGCAAAACATCACAAATACATCTTTTTCTCTACAAACAAGTTTCAAGTTATCTAATTAAAACTAAACGCATCATCTCATTAATTAGCTCGCGATATGTAACCAATTGTTTTTATCGTATATTTTCAAAATGGTCGTAGTAGATACGAATATGAAAAAAGTAAATGTATTTAAAGGGTATCGTTTGATATTGTGGGTGTTTTTATCAGTAGTGTTGATTACCGCCTTGGTTTTGGTATTTGTCCAGTTTCAGAGTCGAGTAGTTCGCAAGCAGGAACAGATAAAAACACAAGTAAAGGAGAGTGTGGCCAATCTGGAGGTCCTTTTAGGCAAAGCAAGGAATGGCTTGTACGCTACCCGAGATGAACTAGAGTTTTATTTGAACAATGCAGAGGCATTGACTCCCCCTCCTTTGCTCGATTATGCTAAGGAAGATACAAGCCAACAATTTTTTCATTTTGACAACCTTCCCAAACACATTCAGAAAAAAGTGGGCAATCTTACTGGACTGGGGCGATTGGCTACTGATCGGCCAGGTATGAAACAAGCTCTGAGTGCCTCCCTTTATATCAGCCCATTGTTGCACTCTATTATGCAAAATAATTCGGGGGCCACCTTAGCCTACGCTTTTTTTCGAAAAAAATCTTTTATCAATCTACACCCATTTATCTCTTCTAAAGACTTTCGATTCAGTCCTGAACTGTTGAAACTGAGCTATACCGCTTACCCCAAATCTGATCCCAATGACAAAACCAAGAAATCGGTAAAGTGGACAGATATTTACCAAGACGATGCTGGGAACGGGCTCATGCTTTCGGCTTATGCTTATTTTTTTATTGGCCAACAAGAGGAAGGAATTATAGGTTTAGATCTTACGATTGATTCATTGAATGCCACCATTGCCCGCTCACAACGTAAACTGGGCACTTTATTTGTCACCTCTCACAATCAAGATTTACTTGCTCACCCTCAGCTGATTTCTTCTAAAGATAGCATACTCAAAGTCACGACTGCTTTTCCAGCAAGTATCAAAGCAGTAGCCACTAAAAAGTATCCAAGCTATGCTCAACAAATGTTTATTACGGAGGGCAACTACTGGATTTATTCCGAAAGTATCCCAAATACTTCCTGGAAAATTACCTACCTGGTAAATTATTGGAATATATATCTCAGTATTTTTCGTGACCTTGGGTTAAATACTGCTTTTATTTTAGGATCTATATTGATTCTCTTGTTTTTTACTAACCGTTATACTCAAAAAAGATTTATCTCACCCGCAACTTCACTAGTAAATCATATCCAAAACGAGCACGCTAACTTGCCCTCTAAGGCTTACCAGGTACCACAACAATGGCAGCATTGGTTCGAAGTAATATCGAAAATATTTACTGATAACCGGTCGATGGTGGAAGAATTGAAAATTAATAATGAAGAACTCGAATACAAAGTAGCCAAAAGGACCAAAGAAGTGACTACTCAAAATGAAGAGTTGCGCCAAAACCAGGAAGAAATTACTACTCAACGAGATTACATTGCTACTCAGAATAAAACACTTAAACAAAAGGAGGAAAAAATTCAACAAAGCCTAAGGGCGGCACTCACGATTCAACACGCGGTATTACCTGCCGAAAATAGTTTTCAAGATTTTTTCTCAGATTACTTTGTAATATACCGTCCTAAGGATGTGGTATCAGGCGACTTTTATTGGCTATGGCAAAAAAGCCCCAACGAACTGACTATGATGGTGGGGGATTGTACAGGACATGGTATACCAGGTGCATTTATGACCATGATTACCAGTACTTTGCTAGATCGTATTACGCGCATCAATAAGGTAGAAGACCCGGCAGTTATCTTAAACGACTTACACGTCGCGATTAAAAAAGTGCTTCGGCAAGAAGAAACCAATAGCAATACTGGCCTGGAGGGCATTGTATTGTGCATGAGAAAACAAGAGAATGAATATGCTTTGACTTATTCTTCAGCGCGTAATCGGGCATTTTTTATCACCCCAATCATTCATCAAGAAATTCAATCCCTGGAATGTAGTCGTAGCTTTATTGGAGGCATTGGCAAAAAAAGCCGCTCTTTTACTAATCACTCGATTGTCCTACCTCAAAATACATTGATTTACCTGGGAAGCGATGGTTATGCTGACCAAAATGATGTTGATCGCAAAAAAATTGGTCGTCAGCAGCTAAGGCAGGTATTATATGAGATTCACAAAAAAAACCTGGGTGAGCAACAACAAGACCTGGAGCAATACCTGGAACAACACATGAAAGATACCGATCAGCGAGACGATATTTTGTTGATTGGCTTGCAACTTTAGTATCACTATTTCTACTTTTTGATGTTTTGTGACTCTCACCTCATCCACTATTTATTTTATTTCCAAAATTTATGGTTTTTTAACAACAACTTGGTTGGTTTTCAGTTAAATCAAATAAGTAAAAAGTCATTACCCACTTATACCTTTCTATCCTCAAAAGAAGTAAATACAACTTAACCACCTCAATACATATTTACCTAACAGCCAAACCAATTTAATAGCATAACTCCTTTAGCAAAATAGTTTTGACTGCTTTTTAGTTATCACAAATTCCGACACCAAAAGTAGTTTCATATCTCGGGTAAGATATGAATACTTTATGAATAGCAAAAGATTGGTCTTTTTTTTTCAAAACAGCGAACAGTTATTACAACTATGAAAAAAACAAATGTTTTCAAGGGGTACCAACTCATTCTATGGACCTTCCTTTCGGTAGTATTGGTGACTACGTTGGTGTTGATCTTTATACCCGACTTTCCGCACGTTGTCTGTTGTTTTAGTTTAATTAACAGTCTTGCTTG